>NZ_JBBCMI010000007.1:0-246825 GCF_037152415.1 Cedecea sp. AS113 | reverse complement strand
CTGGAAATTTTCTCCATCGACTAGTACCTGCACTTTTTTGCCAGAAAGACATAACAGGCACCTGGCTCGCTCCCGTCCCTACTCCCCGTTTCGCCGCCTCCCCCAAACCAACCTTTAAGAAAATGCACATCCTGCCGCGCCGTGGCATGCTCTCAGCCTTTTGTGAGGCAAAACGTCATGCTGGTAGGCTATGTCAGGGTGTCAACAAATGACCAAAATACTGCGCTGCAGAAAAATGCGCTGGAGTGTGCAGGATGTGAGCTGATTTTTGAGGATAAAATCAGCGGTAAAACGGCGGACAGGCCGGGGTTAAAAAAAGTGCTCAGAACGCTGAGTGAAGGCGATACGCTTGTTGTCTGGAAGCTGGACCGGCTTGGGCGCAGCATGCGTCACCTTGTTTCGCTGATTGAGGAACTGCGTTCGCGCGGGATTAACTTCCGCAGCCTGACGGACAGCATTGATACCTCCACGCCAATGGGGCGATTTTTCTTTCACGTGATGGGCGCTTTGGCCGAGATGGAACGCGAGCTTATCGTCGAAAGAACCCGCGCTGGACTGGCGGCGGCCAGAGCGGAAGGGCGAATTGGCGGGCGTCGGCCTAAACTCTCGGCAACGCAATGGGCGCAGGCCGGGAGGCTAATTGCTGCCGGAGAAACAAGGCAGCAGGTGGCGATTATTTACGATGTCGGCGTCTCTACGCTGTATAAAAAATTTCCGGCAAATGCGAAAACCTAAACCAGCTTTTTCACCAGCGCCTCACTCTGGCGGATCCGCTCCGGCGCGTTTTCCAGGTCCTGTTGAACCAAGGCCATAAACAGCAGATCGGTCAACATCATCTGGGCGCTGGTGGAGGAAATTGCGGCGCTGCGCGTGGCCTGTTCTTCCGCGATGGTATACAGGCACAGGCTGGCGCGCTGCTGTAGGGCGTTAGGCGTGAAGCCGGTAATCGCGAGGATTTTCGCGCCGGTGTTCAGCGCTTCATCGGCGGCCAGATTGATCTCACGGCGCTCGCCCGAGTAAGAAATAGCGAGCAGCACGTCTTCCGGCGTCATCGCCTGCACGGTTGCCAGCAGGGCATGCATATCCTGCTCGGCGACAGCGTGAATACCAATCTTCATCAACTTCCACGAGAAATTCTTCGCCACCAGGCCAGAGGCGCCTATTCCCACGAGCAGCACGCGCCGCGCATTGCGCAGCAGCGAAACGCTCGCCAGCAATTTATCTTCCGCATTAATATCCAGCGTGGCGTGCATCGCCGCGATATTCTCTTTAATCAATTTTTCCCCAACAAGCCTCAGCGGATCGTCACCTAAAATTTGGTTATGAACCGGGACAGAGTTAGGATTTTGACCGCTCGCCAGCGCTTCGCTGATCGCCAGTTTCATCGCCGGGAAGCCCTTGAACCCCAGTTTCTGCGCGAATTTTACGACGCTGGACTGGCTGACACCGGCTTCTTCCGCCAGCTGCTGTGAACTGAGGTGGCGTGCGCGATCGGGCTCAGCGAGCAAAAAGTCGGCCAGCTTGCGGTCACTCTGGGCCAGCATGGCGTAACGGCTTCGAATGCGCAGTAAACAGTTCATTTCACCTCCGGGGCGGCACTTCTGATAACGACTTGCTCTGGTAAGCATTTGAGCGAATTATAAATTCCATTATAGAGCAATGTTGCCGAATTAAATATTCTGTTGTGTTCAACCTGCCAGCCAGTAAGGCACGCGGAAAATCGCGGGGCTATCTGTTAGGCTTTAGCTGGCGTTGTTTCGTGAACGCGAGTCCAAAAGGAGCCTGAATTGACACCCCATCACCCGCGCCGCGTCGTCTTTTTTGACCTGGATGGCACCCTGCATCAGCAGGACATGTTCGGCAGCTTTCTGTTTTATCTCCTGCGCCGCCTGCCGTTGAACGTGCCGTTGGTTATTATGTTGCTGCCGCTGATTGGCGGCATGATGCTGATCAAAGGCAGCGCGGCCCGCCAGCCGATGAGCCTGCTGTTATGGGGCATCACGTTTGGGCGCAGCGAGGCCCGGCTTCAGCGGCTACAAAGCGAGTTTGTCGCCTGGTTCCGGCAGAAGGTGAGGGCATTTCCCGTCGTCCAGCAGCGCCTCACGGATTATCTGCACAGCCCGGATGCCGACGTCTGGTTGATTACCGGTTCACCGCAGTCGCTGGTGGAAAAAGTCTATTTTGATACGCCGTGGCTGCCGGAGGTCAAAGTGATTGCCAGCCAGATCGCACGGGCTCACGGCGGCTGGATATTGACCCTGCGCAGTCTGGGCCATGAGAAAGTGGTTCAGCTGGAGCAGCATCTTGGCTCGCCGCTGCGGCTTTACAGCGGCTACAGTGACAGCCATCAGGATAATCCCTTACTCTTTTTCTGCGAGCACCGCTGGCGCGTTACGCCTCAGGGGGAACTGCAGCAGCTTGAGTGAGGCGTTTTGAATCCGTTGAGCGGTGTGTATAATGCGCCGCCCACTTTTGCCGCGGAGAGCATTGTGTCAGACACAGAATTTACCCATGAACACTGGATGCGCCACGCCCTGACCCTCGCTCAACGAGCCTGGGATGAAGGCGAAGTGCCCGTCGGTGCGGTGCTGGTACACAATAATCAGGTCATAGGTGAAGGCTGGAATCGCCCGATAGGTCGCCACGATCCTACGGCTCACGCGGAGATCATGGCGCTTCGTCAGGGCGGTCTGGTACTGCAAAATTACCGTCTGCTGGATACCACGCTCTATGTCACGCTCGAACCTTGCGTCATGTGCGCGGGGGCGATGGTGCATAGCCGCATTGGCCATTTAGTGTTTGGGGCGCGTGACGCTAAAACCGGGGCGATAGGCTCGCTGATGGACGTGCTCGGCCACCCCGGCATGAACCATCAGGTGCAGGTCAGTGAAGGGGTGCTCGCGACAGAGTGCTCAGCCATGCTGAGCGATTTTTTTCGTGCTCGTCGCCTGGAGAAAAAGGCCCTAAAGGAAAAGACCCGTAAGACGGACTAGTCAGCTCCACCGGGGCAACCGCAGGGTAAGCCTCGGCAAATTTATCAGCCTGGATCGCCTTCTTCTGTTTCTCCTGCAAATACCCTTCCAGACTTAGCTGATACTTGCGGATGTTTTCTACATACGCGTAAGCCTCGTGTCCACGAGCATATCCATAGGTTGTTTTGCTGTAATAAGGCTTCAGGCTCAGCAACGGCAGGCGTGTTTTCACATCGGCCCAGCTGTCCGGGTTGCCTTTCTGTTTGGCCGTTAGCTGACGGGCATCCAGCATGTGCGCATAGCCCATGTTATAGGCCGCCAGCGCGAACCAGATACGCTCGTACTCCGGTACCGTGACCGGGACCTTGCTCATCATATCTTTCAGATACCGGCTGCCGCCGCTGATGCTCTGTTCGGCATCCAGCCTGTCAGTGATGCCGAGACTTTGGGCCGTATTTTTTGTCAGCATCATTAACCCGCGCACGCCCGTCGGCGAAGTCGCGTGAGTATCCCAGTGGGATTCCTGATAGGAAATGGCAGCCAGCAGCGGCCAGTCAATGTCGTCGGAGTACTTTTCAAACAGCGGCTGGAGTTCCGGCAAAACGGCATCCACCGCGTTCAGGAAGGTTCGGGTATCGACGTAATCAAAATCGCCAATATGGCCCAGGTATTTCTCCTCAACCCTTGCCAGCGTGCCGTCGCTGCTGATCTTATTATAGAAATCGAGCAGCGCGGCGCTCATGCTGTCGTCGCCATCGCGTTTAGAGAACCAGGTGACCGGTTGTTCATCCGTGACGTCCAGGGCAACGGCCAGTTGAGGATGCACGCGCTGGAAAAGACTGATGGCGATGGAGTCTGAGATGGTAAACGCGATATTGCCGTCAATCACCTGCTGCAAGAGCTGGTTGCTGGTTTGTTTGGCGTCAATGCTCCAGCTCAGGTCGGGGTACTGAGCGTCTTTTAGCTTTTGCAGATCGCTCACCACCGCCTGGCCCGAAGAAAGCACCAGCTGCGATGGCTTGACGCCGCCGAGAGATTTGGGGCGCGGGCTACCCACGCGGTAGATCATCTGCTGTGACACGGAATAATAGGTCGGCCCTGCCTGGTAGTCGCTGCTGCGGCGAGAGTTATACACCAGGCCGGCGGCGAGCAGGTCGGCGTTGTCGTTGTCCAGGTCATCAAACAGCGCGTTAATGTTTGGCCGCACGATCACTAACAGCTTCACGCCCAGGTAGTCTGCAAACTGTTTTGCGAGTTCGTAATCGAGGCCCGTTGCCTTGCCGTTAATTATGGTCCAGGTCAGCGGCGATGAAATGGTACTGACGCGCAAAACCCCCCGCGCTTTGATCGCGGCGATACGGTTTTCGGCCTGATTGAAACCTGGAATGGAGGGCCATAAAGCCACTGCCAGCAACAAGGTGACGATACCGATAAGCAGATAATTAATCTTTATTCTTTTCAAATAGATAACATTCTGCAGCAGGATGAGCCTTAGCCAACAATAACCATGATTTGTCTGAACCCCGTGAGTGAATGAGGCGCATTTTGCGTAAGAAAACGCCAGTAAGCAACTTTTAAGAATATATCGTTTACTTTTCGTGCAATAAAAACTTCTGCTGTTATTTCTACGCAAACGGTTTCGTCGCGGCGGAGGATTCTCTATAATGACGCCCGTTTTCCCCCCTTCGCCCTGAAGACGAGAGATCTTTAATGATGGAAATTCTGCGTGGTTCGCCTGCTCTTTCGGCATTTCGTATTAACAAACTCCTGGCCCGTTTCAACGATGCTCACCTCCCGGTAAGCGATATTTATGCCGAGTATGTTCATTTTGCCGACCTTGAGGCGCCGCTGAACGCTGACGAGCTTGCCCGCCTGCAGCGGCTGTTGAAATATGGTCCAACCCTCGCAGAGCATGCGCCGGAAGGCACCCTGCTGCTGGTGACTCCGCGCCCCGGCACCATCTCCCCCTGGTCTTCAAAAGCTACCGATATCGCCCACAACTGTGACCTGCCGCAGATTAAACGCCTTGAGCGCGGTGTGGCCTGGTATGTTACCGGCAGCACGCTGACCGCTGAGCAGTTGCAGGACGTTGCCGCTCTGCTGCACGACCGCATGATGGAGAGCGTGTTTACCTCTCTGAACGATGCACAGCAGCTGTTTACCCAGCAGCAGCCGGCCCCGGTGCAGAGCGTTGATCTGCTCGGGAAAGGGCGCGATGCGCTGGTGGAAGCGAACATTCGCCTTGGCCTCGCGCTGGCGGAAGACGAAATCGACTACCTGCAGGATGCGTTCAACAAGCTTGGCCGCAACCCGAACGACATTGAACTGTATATGTTTGCTCAGGCGAACTCCGAGCACTGCCGCCATAAGATCTTTAACGCCGACTGGATTATTGACGGGCAGAAGCAGCCGAAGTCGCTGTTCAAAATGATCAAAAACACCTTCGAGAAAACGCCGGATTACGTGCTGTCTGCCTATAAAGACAACGCGGCGGTGATGGAAGGTTCCGCCGTCGGCCGCTTCTTCGCCGACCGTGAAGCAGGGCGCTATGACTTCCACCAGGAAGACGCGCATATCCTGATGAAGGTTGAAACCCACAACCACCCGACCGCTATCTCTCCGTGGCCGGGCGCGGCAACTGGCTCAGGCGGTGAAATCCGCGACGAAGGCGCGACCGGGCGTGGCGCGAAGCCAAAAGCAGGCCTGGTGGGCTTCTCCGTGTCTAACTTGCGTATTCCGGGCTTTGAACAGCCGTGGGAGCAGGATTTCGGCAAGCCAGACCGCATCGTTACCGCGCTGGATATCATGACCGAAGGCCCTCTGGGTGGGGCGGCGTTTAACAACGAATTTGGCCGTCCGGCGCTGACCGGCTACTTCCGTACCTATGAAGAGCAGGTGAACAGCCACAACGGCGTGGAGCTGCGCGGTTACCACAAACCTATCATGCTTGCGGGCGGGATCGGCAACATCCGCGCCGACCACGTCCAGAAGGGCGAAATCACCCCTGGCGCGAAGCTGATTGTGCTGGGCGGCCCGGCAATGAACATCGGCCTGGGCGGCGGGGCGGCTTCGTCAATGGCTTCCGGCCAGTCCGATGCGGATTTAGATTTTGCTTCCGTGCAGCGCGACAACCCTGAAATGGAGCGCCGCTGCCAGGAAGTGATCGACCGCTGCTGGCAGATGGGCGACGACAACCCAATCCTGTTTATCCACGATGTTGGCGCGGGTGGCCTGTCTAACGCCATGCCTGAGCTGGTCAGCGATGGCGGACGCGGTGGCCGCTTCGAGCTGCGCGATATTCTTAACGACGAACCGGGCATGAGTCCGCTCGAAGTCTGGTGTAACGAATCTCAGGAGCGCTATGTGCTGGCCGTTGCGCCAGAGCAGTTGCCGCTGTTTGATGAACTTTGCCGCCGCGAGCGCGCGCCGTATGCGGTGATTGGTGAAGCCACCACCGAACAGCACCTGACGCTCAACGACAGCCACTTTGATAACCAGCCTATCGACATGCCGCTGGACGTGCTGCTGGGCAAAACGCCGAAGATGGAGCGTAACGTTGAGACGCTGAAAGCCAAAGGCGATGCCTTCAACAGCAGCGAAATTTCTATTGCCGATGCGGTGAAACGCGTTCTGCATTTGCCGACCGTGGCTGAAAAAACCTTCCTCGTGACCATCGGTGACCGCACGGTAACCGGCATGGTGTCCCGCGATCAGATGGTTGGCCCGTGGCAGATCCCAGTCGCCAACTGCGCGGTGACTACCGCCAGCCTGGACAGCTACTACGGCGAAGCTATGTCTATCGGTGAACGTGCGCCGGTGGCCCTGCTGGACTTCGCGGCATCCGGTCGTCTGGCCGTGGGCGAAGCCTTAACGAACATCGCCGCGACCCAAATTGGCTCCCTGAAGCGCATTAAACTCTCCGCAAACTGGATGGCCGCAGCCGGTCACCCTGGCGAAGATGCCGGCCTGTATGAAGCGGTGAAGGCCGTTGGCGAAGAACTTTGCCCGGCTCTCGGGATCACCATCCCGGTGGGTAAAGACTCCATGTCGATGAAAACCCGCTGGCAGGAAGGTAACGAGCAGCGCGAGATGACCTCTCCGTTGTCGCTGGTGATCACCGCGTTTGCCCGCGTGGAAGACGTGCGTGGCACCGTGACGCCGCAGCTGAGCACCGAAGACAACGCCCTGCTGCTGATCGATTTAGGCAAAGGCCATAACGCGCTGGGCGCGACCGCGCTGTCCCAGGTTTACCGCCAACTGGGCGATAAGCCTGCGGACGTTCGTAGCGTCGAGCAACTGAAAGGCTTCTGGGACGCAATGCAGACACTGGTGGCGGATCGCAAACTGCTGGCCTGGCACGACCGTTCCGACGGTGGGCTGTTGGTGACGCTGGCGGAAATGGCCTTTACCGGCCACTGCGGCGTTGAGGTTGATATCGCCGGTCTCGGTAACGATCGCCTGGCCGCATTGTTTAACGAAGAGCTGGGTGGCGTGATCCAGGTTCGCGCTGAGGATCGCGCAGCCGTTGAGACGCTGCTGGCTAAGCATGGCCTGGCTGACTGCGTGCATTACCTCGGTAAAGCTGTCGAAGGCGACCGCTTCACTATTAGCGCTAACGGGCACGCTGTGTTCAGCGAAAGCCGAACCACGCTGCGTATGTGGTGGGCAGAAACTACCTGGCAGATGCAGCGTCTGCGTGACAACCCAGACTGCGCGGATGAAGAGCACAATGCCAAGGCGAACGATAACGATCCTGGCCTGAACGTGAAGCTGAGCTTCGATATCAAAGAAGATATTGCTGCGCCGTTTATCGCGACGGGCGCTCGTCCTAAAGTGGCCATCCTGCGTGAACAGGGCGTTAACTCCCACGTTGAGATGGCGGCCGCTTTCCACCGTGCGGGCTTTGACGCCATCGACGTGCATATGAGCGACCTGCTGGCGGGCCGTACCGGGCTGGAAAGCTTCCATACGCTGGTGGCGTGCGGCGGCTTCTCTTATGGTGACGTGCTGGGCGCGGGTGAAGGTTGGGCGAAGTCCATCCTGTTCAACGCTCGCGTGCGCGATGAGTTTGAAACCTTCTTCCATCGCCCGGAAACGTTGGCGCTTGGCGTTTGTAATGGCTGCCAGATGATGTCTAACCTGCGTGAGCTGATCCCAGGCAGTGATTTGTGGCCGCGCTTCGTGCGTAACCAGTCCGATCGCTTTGAAGCGCGCTTCAGCCTGGTTGAGGTGACCTCCAGCCCGTCGCTGCTGTTGCAGGGCATGGCCGGTTCCCATATGCCTATCGCGGTTTCTCACGGCGAAGGTCGTGTGGAAGTGCGTGATGCCGCTCATCTCGCCGCGCTTGAAAGCAAAGGGCTGGTGGCGTTGCGCTTCGTGGATAACTTCGCGAACGTGACCGAGACCTACCCGGCTAACCCGAACGGTTCGCCGAACGGCATCACCGCGGTGAGCAACGAAAGCGGGCGCGTGACCATCATGATGCCGCACCCTGAGCGTGTGTTCCGTACCGTGAGTAATTCCTGGCACCCGGCAGAGTGGGGCGAAGACAGCCCGTGGATGCGTATTTTCCGCAACGCACGTAAGCAACTGGGCTGATTACCCTCACCCCGACCCTCTCCCTACAAGGGAGAGGGTGAAAACAGCAGACAGGCTCCGATCCAGTCCCCTGGCTTTTAGAGGGTGGGAAAACAACAGACAGGCTCCGATCCAGTTCCCTCTCCCCTTTGGGGAGAGGGCCAGGGCGAGGGGCTTTTTTTGTCACTAAACCCCGACACCTTCACTTTTAAAGTGTCGCTAAAAAGAGACATTTAACTCATTGATTTTTAATGATGTAATTGACTGGGTTAAAGAGTGTTGTGAAATGGCGACATAGAGAACAAAAAATACGCACGATATATCCTCCTGCATTCCTTCATAACCATATTTAAAACAATGAGTTAAATTTAAACTTGTAAAGTTGGCATGATATCTGCTTAATAACGCTCAGTGGCTCATTCAATCTCTTATGTCAGCGTCTTTTCAGACAGACTACATAAACCGCCGAATGACGCACAAAAAGGTGCCTGCCGTCCGATTTTTGATAAATGCCTTTCGGCTTATCATGCTCCGGGCGAAACGTTGAGTAAGGCGCCGCCTAATTCCTAAACAAAGGCAGGGTTTTTGACCCTGCCTTTGTTGTTTCCGGGAATCGCACCTTTCCACCACGCGCAATCGCGGCTAGCATCGTGTCATACAGGTAATGTGAGATGAAGCTATTGAACCAGTGGCATTTTTTCCCTCGATCTTTGCGCCAGCTTGTCATGATGGCCTTTTTATTGGTGCTCGTACCGCTGCTGGTGCTTGCGTGGCAGGCGTGGCAAAGCCTTAACGCCCTGAGCGCTCAGGCCGCGTTGACCAACCGCACCACGTTGACCGATGCCCGCCGCAGTGAAGCGATGACTAATGTCGCGCTGGAAATGGAGCGGAGCTACCGTCAATATTGCGTGCTCGATGACTCACGCCTTGCCCAGCTGTATCAGGGGCAGCGTCAGCGCTATGCTCAAATGCTTGAAGCCCACGCCTCCGTATTACCCGATCCGAAACTCTATCAATCGCTCAGCCAGTCTTTGAGCGATCTGGCTGAACTCAAATGTAAAAACAGCGGGCCGGAAGCGCCTGCGGCAAACCAACTGGAACAATTCGCCTCAACCAATGCAGAAATGGTGCAGGCCACGCGGGCGGTGGTGTTCTCTCGTGGACAGCAGCTGCAGCAGGAAATTGCTGAGCGAGGCCAGTTCTTCGGCTGGCAGGCCTTGGTACTGTTTCTGCTCAGCCTGGGGCTGGTCATCATCTTCACCCGCATGATTATCGGCCCGGTTAAAGGCATCGAACGGATGATTAACCGGCTGGGGGAAGGGCGTTCGCTCGGCAACAGCGAGGTCTTTAAAGGGCCGCGTGAGCTGCGTTCCGTTGGGCAGCGCATTGTCTGGTTAAGCGAACGCCTGTCCTGGCTTGAATCCCAGCGCCACGAGTTCCTCCGCCATCTTTCCCATGAATTAAAAACGCCGCTCGCCAGTATGAGAGAGGGGACCGAACTGCTTGCTGACCAGGTTGCCGGGCCGCTCAATGCCGACCAAAAAGAGGTCGTCGCTATTCTGGACAACAGCAGCCGCCACCTGCAAAAGCTGATTGAACAACTGCTGGACTATAACCGCAAGCTGGCGGACGGAACGGTAACGCTGGAAAGGGTCGAACTGGCCCCGATTGTCGAGATGGTTATCTCTGCCCACAGTCTGCCGGCGAGGGCTAAAATGATGCATACCGACATTCAATTGAGCCCAAAAGCCTGCCTCGCAGAGGCGACGCTGCTGATGAGCGTACTGGATAATCTCTACTCCAATGCGGTGCACTATGGCAGTGAATCCGGTACCATTTATCTCCGGAGTTTGCAGGTGGGCGCGATACTGTACATTGAGGTCGCGAATACCGGCGAGCCGATTCCGGCCACGGAACAAGAGATGATTTTTGAGCCTTTCTTCCAGGGTAGCCACCAGCGGAAGGGCTCCGTAAAGGGAAGTGGGCTGGGGTTAAGTATCGCCAGGGATTGCATTCGACGTATGCACGGAAAACTTAGCCTGATCAACGCTAACAGCGCGGAAGTGTGCTTCCGTATCGAATTACCGGTTTTCCCTGAGAATGATTAAAACGATGAAAGTACTTTTATTGCGTGAACCGCGCCGCGGGTCTTTGACTCGCCTGATTTGCTGGGTATCTGGGGCGCTGGTTGGCGCGACGCTGTTGACAGGCTGCGCCCCCGCAAGGGTGTCCAGCAGCCTGGATGAGGCCCACAAACCGCATATTCCAGAACAACAAATCCCTGATTACCTGTCCACGGACTGCACCGAAATATGGGATCTCACGGGGCATGACGTCAGCAGTAACCCGCTTTACTGGCTTCGCGGTATGGATTGCGCCCAGCGCCTGTCACCGGCAGAAGCCCGCGCGGAAGCCCGCCAGTGGCCAGCGGAAACCTGGCAGGACACGTTTAAGCGCGGCATTTTGCTGTCTACGGCTAAAATTACCCCGACCGAGCGCCGCCGCTTCATGACCCAGCTCGAGACCATGACCAGCGAAGTGCCTGTGCAGGTACGTTCTCTGTTTGAGATTTGGCGCGACGGGCAACAGTCTCAGCTTAAACTCTCGGATGAGCGCACGCGCTACAGCAAGCTGCAGCAGTCAACCGACGGCGAGCTGGATACGCTGCGAGAGCAGCAGCAGCGCCTTCGCAGCCAGCTCGATCTCACTACGCGCAAGCTGGAAAATCTGACCGACATTGAGCGTCAGCTTTCCAGCCGCAAGCCGGGAAGCAATCTGGTGCCCGGCACGCACAGCACGGATGACAATGACGACGACGATAGCGGCGCTTCAAACAAATCGCAGCCGGAGGCAAAACCATGACGCAAAGGAAACCCGCGCGCTTACTATTAGTGGATGATGATCCTGGCCTGTTAAAACTGCTGGGAATGCGCCTGTCGAGCGAGGGCTATACGGTCACCACGGCTGAAAGCGGGGCTGAGGGGCTGAAAGTCCTGGCACGGGAAAAAATCGACCTGGTGATAAGCGATCTCAGGATGGACGAAATGGACGGCATGGCGCTGTTCGCGGAGATCCAAAAAGGCCAGCCGGGGATGCCGGTGATCATCCTGACTGCGCACGGTTCAATTCCTGACGCGGTGGCGGCGACCCAGCAGGGTGTATTCAGCTTCCTCACCAAACCGGTGGACAGAGACGCACTTTATCAGGCCATCGACAACGCGCTTGAGCATACCGTCATCGCTGGCGATGACATGTGGCGCGACACCATTGTGACCCGCAGCCCGATTATGCAGCGTTTACTCGAGCAGGCGCGCATGGTGGCGCAGTCGGACGTCAGCGTGTTGATTAACGGCCAAAGCGGCACCGGGAAAGAGATTCTGGCCCAGGCGATACACAACGCCAGCCCGCGCAGCAAAAAAGCGTTTATTGCGATTAACTGTGGCGCGCTGCCTGAACAGTTGCTTGAGTCAGAGCTGTTCGGCCACGCTCGCGGAGCCTTTACCGGGGCGGTGAGCAGCCGCGAAGGCCTGTTTCAGGCGGCAGAAGGTGGAACGCTATTTCTGGATGAGATCGGCGATATGCCTATCCCGCTGCAGGTTAAGCTGCTGCGCGTTTTGCAGGAGCGAAAAGTTCGCCCGCTGGGCAGCAACCGCGATCTGGACATCGACGTGCGGATTATCTCCGCCACGCACCGGGACTTGCCGAAAGCCATGGAGCGCGGGGAGTTT
This sequence comes from Cedecea sp. AS113, assembly GCF_037152415.1. Taxonomy (NCBI): domain Bacteria; kingdom Pseudomonadati; phylum Pseudomonadota; class Gammaproteobacteria; order Enterobacterales; family Enterobacteriaceae; genus Cedecea; species Cedecea sp. AS113. The sequence continues at coordinate 234,548 of NZ_JBBCMI010000007.1, read as the reverse complement.
CGTGAAGACCTCTTCTACCGCCTCAACGTTGTGAACCTGAAAATTCCTGCGTTGCATGAACGTGCCGAAGATATTCCGCTGCTGGCGAATCATTTGTTACGCCAGTCCGCCGACAGGCATAAACCTTTCGTTCGGAGTTTCTCCACCGACGCCATGAAGCGGTTGATGACCGCAAGCTGGCCGGGTAACGTACGTCAGCTAGTGAACGTGATTGAGCAGTGCGTGGCGCTGACCTCAGCCCCGGTGATTGGCGAAGCGCTGGTGGAGCAGGCGCTGGAAGGCGAAAACACCGCCTTGCCGACATTTGTCGAAGCCCGTAACCAGTTCGAACTAAACTATCTGCGTAAGCTGCTGCAAATTACCAAAGGAAATGTCACCCATGCCGCACGCATGGCGGGGCGTAACCGAACCGAATTCTATAAATTACTGGCCAGGCATGAACTCGAGGCCAATGACTTTAAAGAGTAGGCTGTGGTAGTGTGAGCAACCGATTACTAACAGTACAAAACGCCGTGCGGGGACACCGGTAATACCATGAAAAAAATTGATGCGATTATTAAACCTTTCAAACTGGATGATGTGCGCGAAGCGCTGGCTGAAGTGGGCATTACCGGCATGACGGTGACGGAAGTCAAAGGTTTTGGCCGTCAGAAAGGGCATACCGAGCTGTACCGCGGTGCCGAGTACATGGTGGACTTTCTGCCAAAAGTAAAAATTGAAATTGTGGTGACCGACGATATCGTTGATACCTGCGTGGACACCATTATCCGCACGGCCCAGACCGGCAAGATCGGTGACGGTAAGATTTTCGTGTTTGATGTGGCGCGCGTGGTGCGTATTCGTACCGGCGAAGAAGACGACGCGGCGATTTGATTTAGATTTTTCCCCTCACCCTGGAAGGGCGAGGGGCAGTCTTACTAAACTACATCACCTTGTGCGGGCCAAAGCACTCATAGTGAATGCTGTCTTTATTCACGCCAATCTTCACCAGCTGTTCCGCCGCAAAACGCATAAAGTTGATCGGGCCGCAGAGATAGAACTGCATCGCCGGATCGCTTAACTTCCCTTCGATTTCCAGCAGATTCATCAGTCCTTCACGGTCAAAGCGCGCCTGAGCACGATCCTCTGCGGAGGGTTCACGGTACCAGACATGGCTTTCAAATTTCGGCAACTGAGCGCCAAGCCCTGCCACTTCTTCGCTAAATGCATGCACATCCCCGTGCTCGGCGGCGTGCAGCCAGTTGACCTGTGCCTGATGACCGCCGTTCGCCAGCGTGTCCAGCATCGAGAGCATCGGCGTCTGGCCGACGCCTGCGGAAATCAGCGTTACCGGCGTGTCGGATTTTACGTCCATAAAGAAGTCGCCTGCCGGTGAAGCCAGATGCACCCGATCCCCCGCCTGAGCATGATTGTGCAGCCAGTTTGAGACCATACCTTTCTCTTCACGCTTCACGGCAATGCGGTAACTTTTCCCGTTCGGCTGGCGGGTCAAAGAGTACTGACGAATTTCCTGATGCGGGAAACCAACAGGTTTCAGCCAGACGCCGAGGTATTGCCCCGGCTGATAATCTGCCACCGGGCCGCCGTCTAACGGGGCAAGTTCGAAGCTGGCGATCAGTGAGCTTTGCTCTTTTTTCTCTACGATAGTGAAGGGACGCGTGCCTTCCCAGCCACCCTGCTTAGCGGCGTTATCCTGGTAAATTTCTGATTCACGGTTAATAAAGACCTGCGCCAGAACGCCGTAGGCTTTTCCCCATGCGTCCAGCACTTCCTGCCCCGGGCTGAACAGCTCGTCTAACGTGGCCAGCAGATGGCCGCCCACAATGTTGTACTGCTCCGGTTTAATCTGGAAGGTAGTGTGTTTCTGGGCGATTTTCTCTACCGCGGGCAGCAGGGCGGCCAGATTTTCGATGTTGGAAGCATAGGCGCAAATGGCGTTGAACAGCGCTTCACGCTGGTCACCGTTGCGCTGGTTGCTCATGTTAAAGATCTCTTTCAGCTCAGGGTTGTGGCTGAACATGCGCTCATAAAAGTGGGCGGTAAGTTTAGGCCCGGTCGCGGCCAGCAGAGGGATGGTCGACTTAACAACGGCGATGGTTTGTGCGTCTAGCATGGCGGTCTCCATAAACAGCGTAGTGTATAAATTGCATTTTAAATGCATCTTATAGAAATGGCCTTATGTTGTAAATGGGTTATCGTTGTTAACGACTGAGCTCACAGAACGTGAAAAATACGCATAGTATTGATGAAGAAATATCCGGCAAAGAGATGCAGGGTTTATTGCGTTGAAGCCTTATTTCATGCCTGGGTAATCGTTTGCGTAAAAACCTCTGTCAAGCCCTATCACCCGAAAGGGTTTCGGTTTACACTGTTGCCCGTCGCCCAAATGGGCCCCCTCATTGCAGTAAAATTTTTACCGTTAGCTGAGTCAGGAGATGCGAATGTTAAAGCGTGAAATGAACATTGCCGATTATGATGCCGAACTGTGGCAGGCCATGGAGCAAGAGAAAGTACGTCAGGAAGAGCACATTGAACTGATCGCCTCCGAAAACTACACCAGCCCGCGCGTGATGCAGGCTCAGGGTTCTCAGCTGACAAACAAATATGCTGAAGGTTACCCAGGCAAGCGCTACTACGGCGGTTGCGAGTACGTGGACATCGTCGAGCAGCTGGCTATCGACCGTGCAAAAGAGCTGTTTGGCGCAGACTATGCGAACGTGCAGCCACACTCCGGTTCCCAGGCTAACTTTGCGGTATACACCGCGCTGCTGCAGCCGGGCGATACCGTGCTCGGCATGAACCTGGCGCAGGGCGGCCACCTGACTCACGGCTCCCCGGTTAACTTCTCCGGCAAGCTGTACAACATCATTCCTTACGGTATTGATGAGTCAGGTAAAATTGACTACGAAGACATGGCGAAGCAGGCTAAAGAGCACAAGCCGAAGATGATCATCGGCGGCTTCTCTGCCTACTCCGGCGTGGTTGACTGGGCTAAGATGCGCGAAATCGCAGACAGCATCGGCGCTTACCTGTTCGTTGACATGGCGCACGTTGCGGGCCTGATTGCCGCAGACGTTTACCCGAACCCGGTGCCACACGCGCACGTTGTCACCACCACCACCCACAAAACCCTGGCGGGTCCACGCGGTGGCCTGATCCTGGCGAAGGGCGGCGACGAAGATCTCTACAAGAAACTGAACTCTGCCGTATTCCCAAGCGCGCAGGGCGGCCCGCTGATGCACGTTATCGCGGCCAAGGCTGTGGCGCTGAAAGAAGCGATGGAGCCTGAGTTCAAGGTTTACCAGCAGCAGGTTGCGAAAAATGCCAAAGCGATGGTGGAAGTGTTCCTGAACCGTGGCTACAAAGTGGTTTCCGGCGGGACTGAAAACCACCTGTTCCTGCTGGATCTGGTTAATAAAAACCTGACCGGTAAAGAAGCTGACGCTGCCCTGGGCCGCGCCAACATCACCGTGAACAAAAACAGCGTACCAAACGATCCGAAGAGCCCGTTCGTGACCTCCGGTATCCGTATCGGTTCTCCGGCTGTTACTCGCCGCGGCTTTAAAGAAGCGGAAGTGAAAGAGCTGGCTGGCTGGATGTGTGACGTTCTGGACAACATCAATGACGAAGCGGTTATCGAGCGCGTGAAAGGTAAAGTGCTGGATATCTGTGCCCGCTTCCCGGTTTACGCATAATCGTTAAGCTGAAAAGTTGAAAGGCTCCCAATCGGGAGCCTTTTTTTATTGCTTCTGGCTTAGCGTCAGCCCGACATCCCCGCCGGGATGAACGGCGAGCAGCGTCTCCTTCGAATACCCGCTCTCGCTCATCAGGCAGGCGCAGGCGGCATCAAAAATCGCCAGCGCCAGAATTATCGACGTGGTTGCCAGCATATTCAGCGGATCCATTTCCTGCTTCACGCCGGTAGAAATCACCAGCCTTGCTGCCTGGGCGATGGCCGAATCCGGGTTCTCAGTGACGCTAATCAGCGGGACGTTTCTGGCCGCCAGGCCCGGCAGCAGCCGCGTCAGCTCATCGGAATTCCCGCCCCGGGAAAGCATGATCATCAGATCGTCCGCACGGAGGAACCCTAGATCACCATGCGCCGCATCCGTCGCGCTGAGGTAAATAGCCGGGTGTTCGACGCAGGCCAGCATATGGGCAATTTTCCTCGCGGCGATGCCCGAAGTACCGACGCCGGTGACCACAATCTTGCCTTTACAGTTTCTCAGTTCGGCCAGCAAGGCGAGCCACAGCGGCTCGCTCAAGTGCTGTTCCAGCGCCGCAAGTTCGCGACTGCAGGTTTCCCAAGCGCTGACGGCCTGCTGCCATGAATGACTCATGCTTCCTCCTGCATCAACTGGCGGTATTTCATGTGGTCGAGATACATCTCATGGAACACTTTGTATTTCCGGTCGTAATACTGTTTGATGCGGTTAGTCTGCGGTGTGACCGTTTTGCCGATGCGGCTCATGACCGACATCGCTTCCGGGAAGGAATCAAACACGCCCGCCGCCACCGTGCCCATCATCGCGCTGCCCAGCAGCATCGCCTCACTCTCTTCCGGCAACAACATCGCGCAGCCTGTAGCGTTGGCGTGCTCCTGAACGAAGATAGGGTTTTTAGTGCCGCCACCGCTCGCCATGATGGTGTCGATGGTGTAGCCGCTGTGGTTCATGGTTTCGATAATATGGCGGGTACCGAGTGCGATAGCCTGAATCGTCGCCAGGTACTGCAGCGCCATATCTTCCGGCGTGCGGGAAAGCTTCAGCCCGCTGATAACGCCGGTTAGCGTCGGGTTGGCGCGCGGCGAACGGTTGCCGTGGAAGTAGGGCAGGATGTGCATATCCTTCGTTAAGAAGGCGATGTTTTCCGGCTCCCCGGCCATTTTACGCAGCAGAGCGTTCAGCAGTTCGTAAATGGTTTGCCCCTGAGTCTTCGCCTGGGCAAGCAGCGTCTCATAGCACGGATGAGACTGAATAATATGGTCGATAAGCGCTCCGGTGGCCGACTGGCCGCCTTCGTTGAGCCAGTAGCCCGGCAGCACGGCGGAGTAGTAAGGCCCCCAAACGCCATTAATAAAACGAGCTTCTTTTGAAATGGCCATATGCCCGGTAGAGGTGCCGCCGATGAGCGCCACGCGGCGGTCGAAGTCTGCCACTTCGCCCGAAACGCCGCAGGCGCCGAGCGTCCCGAGCGTGCCGGCATGGGCGTCAATAATCGAGACGCTGACGGCGGTGCCGGCAATCAGCCCCATCTCGCTTGCGGCGCGCTGCGTCAGGCCGTGGCCCAGTGGCTCCCCCATGGTTTTTACATAGCGGCCAATTTTTTCCGCATCGTGCTCCAGCAGATCTTCCAGCCCAATCTGGCGGAAGTAGCTGCTGTCCCATTTGTCTTCGTGGCCCATGTAGGTCCATTTGCAGACGGTGGAGCAGAGCGAGCGGGTATCATCCCCGGTGGCGCGCCAGGTCAGGAAGTCCGGGAGGTCAAAATAGTAACCGGCATTAGACCAGGTATTCGGCATGTGCTGTTTAAGCCAGAGCAATTTTGGCGTTTGCATTTCCGGGGAAATAATCCCGCCCACGTAGTCCAGCACGCGGTGGTGCAGGGCATTAATTCTGTCGGCCTGGGTAATGGCGCGGTGATCCATCCACACAATGATGTTCTGTTCGCTGCGCCCTGAAGGGCTGATGGTCAGCGGCTTACCTTCTTTATCCAGTACCACCAGGGAACAGGTGGCGTCGAATCCCAGCCCTTTTACCTGAATCGGATTAATGTCGGCCTGGTTAACCGCATCCCGCACCGCGTTGCAAACCGCCTGCCAGATATTGTCCGAGGATTGCTCAACGAAGTCCGCCTGTGGGCGGTAAATCTCAATCGCCCGGCTTGCCTCGCCTACCATTCTGCCATTCAGGTCAAAGACGCCCGCGCGGGCGCTTCCCGTCCCTACATCCACCCCAATGAAGTAACTCGCCATAATGATTCTCCTGAACTCAGGCTTTACGATTCTGTAATGCGATAAAGAGGATCAGCACCGCGCCCCAGAGCGCCATGGTCAAATAGCTGCTGATCCCCAGCAAATTAAAGCCGCTTTCCAGCATTTGCAGCACAATGAGCGCCAGCACCAGGCCGATAATGCGGCCAAAGCCGCCGTCCGGGTTTATGCCGCCCAGCACAGAAGCAAGGATGGTGACCAGCAGATAAGACTCACCGTACCCGGCTTTGGCGGAGTTGAACTTGGCCATCATCAGAATGGCGGCCACCCAGCCGAGCAGCGCGGAAATCACGTACACCGATATCTGCGCCCGCACGGTGTTAACGCCGCTGAAGCGCGTGGCCTGTTCGTTGGAGCCGACCAGATAAAGGCTGCGCCCCAGCGTGGTGTGCTCCAGCAATACCCAGAGTAGGACGGCAACCAGCAGGAACAGCAGCAGCGCGACCGGAATGCCGAGCAGCGTGGCGTTGCCCAGGTACTGAATTGCCGCCGGGAAGCCGGAAATCACCGTGCCGTTGGACAGCAAAATATTGAGGCCGGAAATCAGCGTCATGGTGCCGAGCGTAGCCAGAATAGGCGAAACGCCGACCCAGGCGACCAGCGCGCCGTTTAGCGTGCCGATAGCCACCGCCACGGCAATACCCGCCAGCAGCGCCAGCGCGAAGAACAGCGGGTTATCCGGGTGGCTGACGATAATGGCCGCCATCACCAGCGAACAGGCGTTCGCCCCGGCAATAATCGACAGGTTGATCCCGCCGGTCAGCATTGTCATTCCCATACCCAGCGCCAGCATGCCAAGAATAGGCAACTGAGAGCCGATGGACTGGAAGTTGGCGAGGCTAAAGAAGCGCCCGCCCAGCAGCAGCGAAAACGCCACGGCAACCACCACAATAATCACGCACTGCAGCCGGATGATGGCGTCACCGGGTAAAAATCTGGCGAAGGTTTTCATCTCAAAGCTCCCTTGCGAGTTTGCGTTTTTCATTCCAGGCCGTGGCGCTGATGCTGACCAGGATAATCACGCCGCTGAACACGGCGTGCCAGTAAGAGGACACGCTCAGCAGCGTCAGACCGTTTTGTAAGAATGCCAGCAGGATAACCCCGAGCAGGGTGCCGGTGAGCGTCCCGCGCCCGCCGCTCATGCTTGTCCCGCCGAGCACGACCGCCGCCAGGACCGTTAGCTCAAAGCCCAGCAGCGAGTTTGGGGCAACGGACTGGGTGATCTGCGCCTGAACGACGGCGGCAATACCGGCCAGAATCCCCATATAGCCGTAGACGTAGAAGTGCAGCTTAAGCAGGTTCATCCCCAGCCGGGATGCCGCCTCGCGGTTGCCGCCCATGGCATAAATCTGGCGGCCAAGGCGCGTGTAGTTCATCAGCACGGCGGTAAAGATAATCACTGCGGCCAGGCACAGCAGCGGCAGGGTTAACCCGTACTGGTAACCGTCTTTGGCGGTGAAAGAGAACCAGTTAATGCCGTTCATAAACCAGTCCGGGAAGCCGTACAGCCAGGTGCCTTTAGTGAGGTAAACCAGCAGGCCGTAGTAAACGTTGAGGGTGGCAATGGTGATGATGATCGCCGGGACCCGCAGCCAGTAAACCAGGAAGCCGTTGATAAGCCCGAGCAGCAGCCCCACGGCAATGGAAATCACCAACGCCAGCGCAAAATTACCGCCGTGGGCAATGACCCAGCTTGCCATCACGTACTGGGCAATGGCGGTCATCGCCGGGAACGAAATATCAATCCCTCCGGAAATCAGCACCACAAACAGCCCGCAGGCCAGAATACCGAGAATGGCGTAGCTGGTGGCGACATCCGTCAGGTTACCGAGGGACAAAAACTCATCGGTGCTGATACTCAGGCCAACGGCCAGAGCCACCACCAGAAGACCCAGCCAGAACTCATGTTGCCCGGCCAGGCGGGAAAAACGAGGGTTATTCATTGACCACCTCAGCAATGTCCTGCTCGCTACTGCGATGAGGATTAAACTCTGCGACCAGCTCGCCCCGGCGCATCACCAGCACGCGGTGGCTGTTGTAATACGCCTCAGGGATTTCATCGCAAATCATCAGTACCGCCAGCCCCTGTTCCGCCAGGGTACGGGCGATTTGGTAAATACCTTCTTTATTGGCGATATCCACGCCCACCGTGGGCGAGTCGAGAATCAATATTTGTGGGTTAGTCGCTACCCATTTGGCGATGGCAATCCTTTGGGCGTTGCCGCCCGAAAGGGTTTTTACCGGCAGCCCGGCATCGGAGACTTTGATGTTTAGCTCACGAATAAGATCGGCCACCAGATGACGGGCTTTTTCATGATCGAGCAGGCCGCTGCGGGTATGAAGCCTGTCGAAGACCGTGACAATCGTGTTGTCGTAGATCGACTGCTCCATGATCAGGCCTTGAGTCAGGCGATCTTCTGACACGTAGCCGATGCCGTGTTTGATCGCATCGTGGTTATTGCGAAACGTCACCGGCACGCCGTCGATCAGCATTTCACCACTTTGCGGCTGAGTCATGCCGAACAGGCTCATGCACAGTTCGGTGCGGCCCGACCCGAGCAGGCCGACGATGGAAACGATCTCGCCGCTGCGCAGCGACAGATTGATGTTGTGGTATTTGCCCTTGCGGCTGAGGCCGCGCAGCTCCAGCATCGGCTGTTTTTCTACCGGAGGTTTTTCCGGCAGCGGGCTGTAGTGGAAGCGTTGCCCGGTCATCAGGAACGCAAGCTCGTTGCTGTCCAGCTCGCTGGCCTGCCAGGTGCCGACCAGCTTCCCGTCGCGCATCACGCTAATGCGGTCGGCGACTTCCATCACTTCGTCCAGACGGTGGCTGACAAACACCACGCAAATCCCGTCCGCTTTGAGTTCATTCACCACCCGCAGCAGGCCGTTAACCTCCTGGCGGGTAAGCGACGCAGTGGGTTCGTCCATAATAACCAACCGGGCGTCTGCGGCAATGGCGCGGCAAATCGCCACCAGTTGGCGATCGGCTATCGAGAGTTTTTCGACTTTTTTGTCCGGGTCGAGCGTGACGCCAATGCGCTGCATGGCCGCCAGCGCCTGGGCTTTCATCACGCTGCGGTTAACCCACAGGCTGCCGCCGGGCTGATAGCGGTGCACGGCGATATTCTCGGCCACGCTGAAATTGGGGAACAGCGACAGATCCTGGTAGATCACCTGGATGCCGTAATGCGCGGAAAGCGTGGGCGTCAGGCTGTGAAACAGTTTGCCGTCGAGGGCAATCTGCGCCCCTTTTTCCGGATGATAGACGCCGGAAATCACTTTGATGATCGTGCTTTTACCGCAGCCGTTTTGCCCGGCCAGGCAATGAACTTCGCCTTTTCTGAGCGTCAGATTGACGTTATCCAGCGCCCGCACGCCCGGGAATTGCTTGCTGATATTCTCAAGAGTGATAAATGCGGATGTGTCGGTCATGGGTAATGCCCCTGCCGGCGCCCGACGTGGGCGCCACAAAATAATCTTGTTGGAGAATGCCGGTCGGCTGACCGGCATTCCGGTTTCCCTGGTGTTGGCGGAGTGCCTTAGAAACCGAGTGACTGAGCGTTATCTTTGGTGACTTCGAGGATCTTGTTAAAACGGATCACTTTCTTATCCATGTCGACATCGGCCTTGCCCAGACCGTCAATGGTCAGGTCTTTGGTCACGGCTTTGCCCTGCAGCAGCTGATCGGCCACGGTAACCAGTGCGTAACCGGCATCTTTAGGATCCCACAGCAGCGCTTTTTTAATGTCGCCGCGCATCAGGTAAGGTGCCGCCTGGCCCGGCATGGCAATGCCGACAACCGCCAGTTTGTCCTTCGCACGTTTCTTCTGTACCGCCTGGCCCGCGCCGATTGGGCCGAGGGAGCCAAAGCCGATCACGCCTTTCATCTGCGGATACGTTTTCATCAGATCGAGCGTGGTGGAATAGGATTTGTCGATGCTCTCCGCCACCGGCAGGCGCGAAGTCACTTCGAACATATCCGGGTATTTTTCTTTCTGATATTTAATGGCGGAATCCGCCCAGGCGTTGTGCAGCGGCACGGTCAGCGACCCGACGTAAATCGCATAGCCGCCTTTGCCACCCATGTCTTTCGCCAGCTCGTCCATGTTGGCCTGAGCATATTTTTCGCTGTCGATGGTTTCGATATCCCACTGGCCGATCTGCTGGTCAGGGGATTCATGCGTCAGCACCACGATGCCCTGATCGCGCGCTTTTTTCAGTACTGGCTCCAGTACTTTGGCATCGTTAGGCACCACAATAATGGCGTTCACTTTCTTGGCGATCAGATCCTCAATCACCTTCACCTGCTGAGCCGGATCGGGCGTTGAGGCCCCGGTCTGGTAAGCGTTAACGTTGAGTTTTTTTGCCGCTTCGTTGACGCCGGTTTCCATCCGGTTAAACCATGGGATCCCGGTGACTTTCGCCACCACTGCGATTTCATACTTATCCGCCGCAACGGCCGTACCGGACAACATGCATGCAGAAATCAGGGTTGCACTGAGTAATGCGAGTTTGAATTTCATAGGTGTACCTTTTTTATTAGGGACTGAGGCATGTCACGGAGAGGAGACTAGCAACGAAGGGAAGAGGGAATGAATCGCAGTTTTTCTAAATGTGATGCACGCCCATTATTGTTTGTTTTTAGATCTAGTTTAGTTAAAAAATAGTTAAATATATGATGTTTTTTTAAACTGGACGGACATGTTGGTGTTAATTAACAGTCAGAAATGAAACATATAGGAAACAATTAATAAACAATTTGCCGTTAAGGGGACGTTTTTGGCAGCAAAGAGGGCGCAAGCCAGCAAAAAATGTTACGAAATTGTGAGCTGAAGCGTATCAAGAAAAATGAGCGGGAAACAAATGAAAAAGGCCGCATTAGCGGCCTTTAAGTGAGGCAGAAATTTAGCGCTTATCGACGGAAATCGCGCCAGGGCCGGTGACCGCCAGCAGCAGGAAACCACCAGCTATGCTGATGTTTTTATAGAAGTTAATCATATTAGGCATCACTGCATCCCCGGTCATATTCCAGTAATGGTGACCGATAAGCGCCGTGCCGAGGGTATAAAACACAAACAAAATGGCCAGCGGGCGGGTAAAGAACCCGATGATCACCAGGATAGCGGCAACAACTTCCATAAACACCGCAATCGCGGCGGCTAGCGTCGGGAGTGGGGTGCCAAGATGCTCCATATACGCCACGGTGCCGCTGAACCCGCTGAGCTTCGGCAAGCCGAAAATAATGAACAGCAGAATCAACGCAATACGGGCAATAAGCAGGATCAGGGCACGAGATTGACCAAAATCGAAATAGCGGACTGTGTTCATAGCGGGCTCGCCTGTAGTGGACTCAATTTAAAGTTAATACACAACTTCTGAGCCTGCCATTGCCGCTGCGCCTCTACCGCGTTGTTTGTGTTAATGAATGTTTTTATTAATGACGCCCGACGCCATCTCGTTATTCCATCAGCGCAGTCTCGGCATATAAATAACCAATCCCCATCACCTGCTGAGCGCGGGTGAGCTGCCCGAAGTTTATTTGCGTGGCGTGACTCTTCAGGCCATCACCGTGGTCGAACGGATTAAAACCAATGCGCTGTTTAATGGCGCTCAGCCAGTTTTCGCCAAACTCGCAGCTGCGGCCATAGAACCAGATCTGGTTAATGTTGAGAATATTAAGGAAGTTATACAGGCTAAGCCCAATCGCATTGGCCGAATCTTCTACCCAGCGGGCGACCCTTTCATCCCCGGCATGCAGCGCCTGAACCAGCTGCCGGGAAGTGAGCTTTTCCGGATCGTGCTGCTGCGCCTCAGGGTGCGTTTTGAGCCAGATGCGGGCCTGTTTTTTCAGCGCGCTGAGCGAAGCCACGGTTTCCAGGCAGCCATAGCGCCCGCAGTCGCAGGCCATGCCGTCCGGGTTAACTATGGTGTGGCCAATTTGCCCGCTGCCGTACAGATTGCCGCGATAGATTTGCCCGTTGATCACAAACGAAGAGCCGATGCCGTAATCCACGTTAAGCACGCAGAAATCTTCCCGGTTGCCGTTGTTTTGCCACTTTTCTGCCAGGGCCAGCATCACGCAGTCGTTATCCAGCCTGACTTCGATGTTCAGCTTCTCTTCCAGCAGGTATTTAATTTCCACTGCCTCCCGCCAGGGAGCCTGCGGCATGGTTTGTGACACGCCGGTCACCGGATCTACCTGTCCATGTATGCCCAGAGCGAGATTGATCGTTTTTTTCGGCCAGCTTTTTCGCTGTTGCTGCCAGATTGCTTCGATGGCCGACAGCAGCATCTGGGGAGAAGGGGCCACAATAGCGCGGCGCTCAAAGTCGGCTATAGGCGACAGCTGGGCGTTGCACAGCTGGCTCTCGATGCTGGTGGGGGTGACGTTCATGCAGAGGATGTAATTCCCCTCCGGCGGGATCTGGTAGCTGCCGCTGTTCAGCCCCCGGCTGCTGAGGTTTTCGCTGGAGTGGCTAAGTTTGCCCTCATCGACCAGTTCCTCAAGGATGTTGCTGACGGCCGGAATGGACAGCCCGGTGTAGCGGGCAAACTGCGATTTACTCAGCTGCTTGTGTCGCCATACCAGCGTCATCAGCGTTTGTCGGTTGAGCTGACGTACCCGCTGATTATTGAAACCTGACTGCTGCATGTTTACTAAACCTCATTAACTGTATTGCGTGAGCATTGAGCGATTAAATCATAATCAGCTGCTCCAGACTGTTGGCAATCCCCCATTCACTGTTATTTGTTTACTGGAGAGTTGCTATGTACGGAGCCGTTAAAGTCTGGCAGGAAACGATCTCACTCCCTACCTGGACCACCGGAGCAGAGGATCCCAACCCGATGTTCCTGGAAAATCGTGTCTATCAGGGATCTTCCGGTGCGGTTTACCCCTATGGCGTCATAGACACCCTGACCGGTAAACGTGAAATGCGCGAGTATCAGGCGGTTTGGCTGGAGAACGATTTCATTCGCGTCATGCTGCTGCCGGAGCTGGGCGGGCGTATTCACCGAGCCTGGGACAAAGTGATGGGGCGCGATTTCGTGTACTACAACGAAGTGGTCAAACCCGCGCTGGTGGGCCTGATTGGGCCGTGGATCTCCGGTGGGATCGAATTCAACTGGCCTCAGCACCACCGCCCGACCACTTTTCTGCCGGTAGACGTGACCTTCCAGCAGCACGAAAGCGGGGCGCAAACCGTCTGGTTGGGGGAAGTGGAGCCGATGCGCGGCCTGCAGGTGATGACCGGGTTTACGCTTTACCCGGAAAAAGCGCTGATTGAAATTACCGGCAAAGTCTTTAACGGCAACGCCACGCCGCGCCACTTCCTGTGGTGGGCTAATCCGGCGGTGAAGGGCGGTGACGACCATCAGAGCGTATTCCCGCCAGACGTGACCGCGGTGTTTGACCACGGCAAACGCGACGTTTCCGCCTTCCCGATTGCCCACGGCACCTACTACAAAGTGGATTACTCAGAGGGCGTGGATATCTCGCGCTACAAAAACATCCCGGTGCCAACCTCTTACATGGCCGATAAGTCGAATTACGATTTTGTTGGGGCCTACCACCACGGCGAACAGGGCGGTCTGCTGCACATTGCCGATCACCATGTATCGCCGGGCAAAAAGCAGTGGACCTGGGGCAACTGCGACTTTGGCCTGGCCTGGGATCGCAATCTGACCGACACCAACGGCCCGTACATCGAGCTGATGACCGGCGTGTTCACCGACAACCAACCGGACTTTACCTGGCTGGCGCCATTTGAAGAAAAAGTGTTTGTGCAAAACTTCCTGCCTTACAGCAAGCTGGGGACGCTGCAAAACGCCAGCACCGATGCGGCCATCAAGCTTGAGCGTGAGCAGGGCAGGCTGGAACTCGGCGTCTACGCCATTTCCCCGCTGGAAGCGGTGACGCTGCGTCTTGAAAGCGATGGCGTAGTCCTGTGGCAAACGCCGCTCAGCCTGAAACCGGCGGAAGCCTGGCTGCATCAACTGACGGATGACTGGCCGCAGCGGCTGACGCTGAGCTTACTCAACGCGCAGGGCGAAGTGGTGCTCAGCTACCTGGAACACATCGCGGAAGAGCTGCCTCTGCCGCAGGCGGCGCAGGCCCCGGCTAAGCCTGAACAGATCGCTAACTGCGACGAGCTTTATTTCATTGGCCAGCATCTGGAGCAGTATCTGCACGCCAGCCGGTCAGCCTTCGACTACTACCGGCGAGCGCTGGACATTGATCCGCTCGATTCCCGCTGTAACGTCGCCCTGGGCACGCTCGAATTCAACCGGGGCAACTGGCAAAAAGCCAAAGAGCACGCCGACGCGGCGCTGCAGCGCGCCCATTGCCTGAACAAAAACCCGCAAAATGGCGATGCCAGCCAGCTTCTCGGCTCGGCGAAAGAGCGACTGGGCGACTACGACGGCGCCTTCGATGCTAACTACAAGGCCAGCTGGAGCGGCAACTGCCGGGATGCGGCATTTTATGCCCTGGCCCGTCTGGCAATGCGCAAAGGGGAAACGGCTCGCGCCTTAACGCTGGTATCCCAAAGCCTGCAGTTCAACGCCTCGAATAACCTCGCAATGGGGCTGAAAGCGCTGGCGCTGTCTCAGCAAGGAGAAAAAGCGACGGCGCTGGCGTGGATTGAGCAGCAGCTTGCCGTCTGGCCGCTGAGTTATGCCCTGCATTATGCCCGCTGGGCGATAACCCAGAGTGAAGGTGACAAGCAAAAGCTGCGGCAGGTGACCGGGCAACGTGGCACTAACGTCAGCGTTTTGGCCGGCTGGCTAATGAGCTTTGGGGCAGAGAATGCCGCGGGTGAACTGCTCACCTTGCTGAATGCCCAGGAAACGATGCCGCTGCTGTGGCAGGCCTCGCTGGAATCCGATCCACAGCGCCAGCAAAACTATCTCGTGCAGGCTCGGGAGCAGTTTACCGCCCGGGTTCGCTTCCCTAACACGCTGGATGAAGTGCAAATGCTGATGCGCCTCCCGCAGGATGGTTTTGCGCAGTATCTGCTGGGCTGCTTCTGGTACAGCAAACGTCGCTATGCAGAGGCGCTAACCTGCTGGGCATTCTGCGCTGAACAGATGCCTGAGTTTGCCTCCGTGCAGCGCGTGCTGGCGATTCATGCCTGGAACAAAGAGCAGGACGTTCAGCGAGCTGAAACGCTGCTGCAGCGTGCCGTTGATCTCGAACCTGATAATGCGCGCTTCCTGTTTGAACTCGACTTCCTGCTGAAGCTGAATGGGCGCGCACCAGAGGAGCGTCTTACCCGTCTGGAGGCGAAGCGTGACGTTGCGCTAAAACGTGACGATCTCACTGCCGAGCTGCTGAGCCTGTGGAACCAGCATGGCAAGCAGGAAGCTGCCGCGAAGGTGCTGGCTGAACGCAAGTTCCACCCGTGGGAAGGCGGCGAAGGCAAAGTGACGGGGCAGTACATTATCAGTCAACAGCGGCTCGCCCTGGCCAGTATGTCTGCCGGCCAATACGGCCAGGCGGAGGAGCTGCTGCAACAGGCGCTGAGCTACCCGGAAAACCTCGGCGAAGGCCGTCTGGTCGGGCAAACCGACAACGATATCTGGTATCTGCTTGGGTGCTGTGCGCAGCTCCTGCAGCGTCACGAACGGGCGAAATCCTACTTCCAGCAGGCGTTGAAGGGCGGGAGTTCCCTGGCGGCCGGGCGCTACTACAACGACCAGCCCGTGGACTACCTCTTCTATCAGGCTATGGCCCTCAAACAGCTGGGTGAGCTTGAGGCGGCCCATCAGCAATTCAAAGCCTTTGTTGACTGGGCGCAGGCGCACCGTGCCGACGGGGTTGAGGCCGATTTCTTCGCCGTTTCCCTGCCGGACCTGATTGCGCTCAACGGCGACCCGCGGAAACAACATCAGCAGCATTGCCTGTTTGTGGAGGCGCTTGGGTGGCTCGGCCTGGGGGATATCGCCGCCTTCAACCAGCGGGTGGAAGCCCTGCTGACCCTTAACCCGGCCCATGACAAGGCGCATCTGCTGCGTCAGGCCCTTAGCACCGGCGTACTTTAACAATAACTGGCGGGCGACGATGAGCGCCCGCTCCCTTACCCTACAAATACAAGATGAGGATCGACCATGGAAAGTATGCAATCGCAACTACGCATGGGTTACGTCTGGACCATCTGTCTGGTGGCCGCCTGTGGCGGGCTGTTGTTTGGTTATGACTGGGTGGTTATCGGCGGGGCAAAACCGTTCTACGAAGCCTATTTTTCTATTACCGACCCGGCCGTTTCCGGGTGGGCAATGAGCTCTGCCCTGGTGGGATGTATTCTTGGGGCGATACTCTCCGGCTGGTGTGCCGACAAGTTTGGCCGCAAAATCCCCCTTATTCTTGCCGCAATTATGTTCACCGCGTCTGCCTGGGGCACCGCAGTGGCAAGTCACTTCGATATGTTTGTTCTCTGGCGCATTGTCGGCGGGGTGGGGATTGGCCTCGCTTCGGCGCTTAGTCCGATGTATATCGCAGAAATCAGCCCGGCGGCACAGCGTGGGCGCTTTGTGGCGGTCAACCAGCTCACCATTGTGGTTGGGGTGCTGGCGGCGCAGCTGATTAACCTGATGATTGCCGAGCCGGTTGCCAGCCAGGCAACGATGCAGGAAATCAGCGCCAGCTGGAACGGGCAGGTGGGCTGGCGCTGGATGTTTGGCTTTGAAGCCTTCCCGGCGGTGGTCTTTTTGATCCTGATGTTTTTTGTGCCGGAGTCACCTCGCTGGCTGGTGCGCGCCGGGAAAAACGAACGCGCTCACCAAATGCTGAGCCGCATCGGCAGTAAAGCCTATGCCGATGCAACGCTGAAAGATATTCAGGAAACGTTAAGCAAGGACACACAAAAAGTGTCGTGGTCCGCGCTTTGGACACCGAAGGTTCGCCCGATCATCGTGATTGGTATGGTGCTGGCGGTGTTCCAGCAGTGGTGCGGGATTAACGTTATCTTCAACTATGCGCAGGAGATTTTTGCCTCCGCCGGGTTCGACATTAACAGCACGTTGAAATCGATTGTTGCGACCGGCCTGATTAACCTGGTGTTCACCATCGCCGCGCTGCCGTTGGTGGACAAAATTGGCCGCCGCAAACTGATGTTGTTCGGGGCCGCTGGGCTGACAATTATCTATGCGCTGATTGGTGCCGCCTACGGCCTGGGTATTCTGGGGCTGCCGGTCCTGATTCTGGTGCTGGCCGCCATCGCCACCTATGCGCTGACGCTGGCCCCGGTAACCTGGGTGCTGTTGGCGGAAATCTTCCCGAACCGCGTTCGCGGCCTCGCGATGTCGCTGGGGACATTAGCGCTGTGGGTCGCCTGCTTCCTGCTGACTTACACTTTCCCTCTGCTGAATGCAGGCCTGGGCGCATCCGGCAGCTTCCTGCTGTACGGCGTTATCTGTGCCGCTGGCTTTATCTACGTGCGCCGCTTCGTGCCGGAAACCAAAGGCGTGAGCCTCGAAGCGCTGGAGCAGCAGCTGGCTGAAGGCCGCGTGAATGCTTCTCCCGCGCGGGCCGCAAAGGCGCTACGCTAATGGATACTCTGCACCTGCAAAATGATTTTCTTAGTTTGACTGTTGCCCCGCAGGGGGCCTCAGTTCTCAGCTTTGAATCTCTCAGGCACGGGAAACCGATTTTTCATCCGGCGAACCCGGCGCTGTTTCCAATGCTGCCGCTGGCTAATCGGGTGGCCGGGAACGCTTTCCATCTGCACGGCGAGCGAATCCAGCTGCCAGACAGCCTCGTCGATGAGCACTTTTTCCTGCACGGGGATGGTTGGCAAAAGCTTTGGCACGTTGAGCAGTACGAAGCTGAGTCTGTCACCTTGAGCCTGTGCAGCCAGTATCCCTGCGGTTTTCACTATCTGGCAAATCTGACTTACCGCCTGGCAGGCAACAGGCTGTTAACCCGCCTTGAGCTGAAGCACACTGGCGAGAAGCCGATGATATACGGGCTGGGTTTGCATCCTTATTTTTCGCTGGGGCCAGCCAGCCAGGTGCAGTTTTCCGCCAGCGGCTACTGGCCCGAAGGCGAGCAGCACCTGCCTTTGGCCTGGGAAGGGACGTTCATCCCGCAGGCAGATTTTTCCCGTGCAAAAACGCCGGAGAACAAGTGGCTTAACGTGGGGTATTCCGGCTGGAGCGGCAGGGCGGTTATTACCCACTCGGAGATGAGCATTTGTCTGCGTAGCCCGGCGGCCTGTTTGATGGTATTCAGCATGGGGAACCAGCCGTTTATCTGTCTTGAACCGCAAACGCATCCGGTCAACGCGCACAACCAGGCGGGGATGCCGGGTTTAGTCATGCTGGAGACGGGCCAGACCACGCATCTGGAGATGGAGATTGAGGTGAGCTAACGCGCAATAGCCATTGTTTTGATGTGTTTTATTGCGCTGTTAATGTTTGCTTGCATGCCAGCCAGCTATCCCCGACACTATCGCCTCCAAAACGGGAGGGATCATGGTTTTGCATTCCACGCGCTGGCTGGCGCTCAGTTACTTTACCTACTTCTTTAGCTATGGCGTATTTTTACCGTTCTGGAGCGTCTGGCTCAAAGGCGTCGGGCTTCCCCCGGAAACTATCGGATTGCTGTTAGGCTCAGGGCTGATTGCCCGTTTCCTCGGCAGTTTATTATTAGCCCCCCGCGTGACCGATCCTTCCCGCCTTGTTGTCGCCCTTCGTCTGTTAGCCCTTGCCACACTAGTCTTTGCCGCTGGTTTCTGGTTGGGCCATGCCGCGCTCTGGCTGCTGCTGACGATGGTGGGCTTTAACCTGTTCTTCTCGCCGCTGGTGCCGCTGACCGATGCGCTGGCGGGGACCTGGCAGCGGCAAATGCCGCTGGATTATGGCCGGGTGCGGCTCTGGGGATCGCTGGCGTTTGTCATCGGCTCGGCCATTACCGGCAAGCTGGTGAGCGAGTTCAGCTCTCAGGCTATTCTGGTCCTGCTGACCCTTGGCGCGGCGTCGATGCTGATTGGCATGATGCTGCGGCCTTCCATTATGCCTCAGGGCGAAACCCGGCATCAGGCTTCAGCTGGCTGGCCCGCCTGGAAAGGGCTGATTATCAGCGCCTGGCGTTTTCTGGCCTGTGTTTCTCTGCTGCAGGGCGCGCATGCGGCCTACTACGGTTTTAGCGCGATTTACTGGCAGGGGGCAGGCTATTCCGCTTCCGTTGTGGGCTATTTATGGTCGCTGGGCGTGGTGGCGGAAATCGTTATCTTTGCCCTCAGCAACAAACTGTTCCGCCGCTGGAGCGCCAGAGATTTGCTGCTGCTGTCCACCGTGACCGGCATTATTCGCTGGAGCCTGATGGCAAGCACCACCGAACTGCCGTGGCTGATTGTGGCGCAAATCCTGCACTGCGGCAGCTTCACGGTTTGCCACCTGGCGGCGATGCGCTATATCTCTGCCCGCAAAGGCGGCGAGGTGATCCGCCTGCAGGCCGTTTACTCCGCCGTGGCGATGGGCGGCGGTATCGCCGTGATGACGATTTTCTCGGGCTTCCTCTATCAGCATTTGCAGGGCGGGATGTTCTGGATCATGGCGCTGGTGGCGGCCCCGGCGCTGTTCCTGCGGCCCAAAGTCGCCGCAGTCAGCCCGGTTGCGGAAAGCTAAGCCTCTAACAGTGCTTTAATGCGCTGCTGCTGGTGTTCTCCCAGCGGCAGCGTGGCGTGAATGAGCGGGGGAGAAAACAGCGGCAGCGAGGTCGCGTAGGGTGTAATGACCAGCCCCACTTCACGCGGGGCGCCCTGGCTTTGAAACTGCTGCACCGCCAGATATTTAATGTTGAGCGGCAGCAGGGTCAGCTCGCGCAGCTGCTGCTCAATTTTCTGTTCCAGCTCGCGATCGTCGGCCGTCAGCAGCAACACCTGTTTTTCCTGAATGTCACTTTCCTGCATCAGCCAGGCACCAAAGATCACCGCGACCAGGCCCCTTTCCGCATCGGAAAACTGAATCCCATAATGCTGTTCAAAATCCGCAAGCACTTCTCGCGAGGTTCGCATTAGCCTCGGATAAAGACGCGTGATCTCTTCGGGCAGGCTGTGGTCGATGCCGATATTAAAGTGGCAGCGGTTCAGCGCCTGGGCGAG
Source organism: Cedecea sp. AS113 (assembly GCF_037152415.1). NCBI lineage: Bacteria > Pseudomonadati > Pseudomonadota > Gammaproteobacteria > Enterobacterales > Enterobacteriaceae > Cedecea > Cedecea sp. AS113. The sequence continues at coordinate 214,451 of NZ_JBBCMI010000007.1, read as the reverse complement.
GTGAATATAAAGCTGATCGCTCAGCCCTTGTTCATCGCTAAAAGAAAGCCCGGCCTGACGGCGGAAACGTTCGATCATCCGTGCGATTTCATTGTGTAATCGGGCATCCTGTTCATGTTCGTCATTAATCGGATCGGGAATTCTGAGCAGTTGAAACAGCAGGGCCAGGAAATGCTGTTCATCAACGTCTGCGGGCTGCATGACGCGGCGCTTCCAGTGGCGGGCTATTTCCTGGGCGACAACAAATTCAGGCCGCATCTGGCTCCACTCGCGCTGCTGCGGCGTCAGGACTGGCGCATTGCCGGAGTGATGCTGATGCAGACAATACTGCAAAAACAGCGTCAGGAACTGGCTGTCCCGGCTGTCGTACTGCCTTTTTAAACGGCGACCACACAGATTCACCAGCGCACGTAAATTAGTTTCGTCATACAGCGCCTTGATAAGCCCCAGATGCTTAAGCTTGGACTTTAGTGCCGGACTAAAGTGGTTTTGCACAAACTGCGGGCAAAGGCGCAGCGAGCGTCGCAGCCAGTGCAGCAGGCAGAGGCGGCGGTCAAGGACTGTGCCTTCAATCCGGTAGCTGCCGTCCTGCTGCTGCGTCAGGGAGAGACGGTGATAACTCTGGATCTCATGGCCCGTGTCGGCTATATCTTGCAGGGTTTGCCTCTGATCCACGCCGTTAAGGCTGGCAATGACCTCCGGCGTGACGATCTGCTCCGGGAGATAGAGCATCAGAAGCAGGTGGCAGCGGCGCTGCGAACTGGATAGCACAGAGGGTGGCGGCGTCAGTAAAGTCATCATCTGGCTGTCCCAATGTGGTGTCAGAAGTTAAGAATAGCTAAAGGTTTCGGCCAATATATTGCCCTTTTTAGTTTTTCATCACGGAATTACGGCTGGCTCACAGAATTTAAATCTTGAGGGAAGCATGAGCGACAAAAGAATCAGCCTGAAAGGAGTAGCCTTTCTGCTGGCAGGGTTTTCGGCGGCAAGCGTGCAGGCGCATCCCCACAGTTTTATCTCTATCGTCACCACGCCTGTGGTTGATCAGGGGCAGCTGACGGGGCTAAAAATGCAGTGGACGATGGACGACATTACTTCAGCAGATCTGTTGTATGACGCCGGCGACGCCAAGCCGGGGTCGCCGGTGTGGAAGAAGTTGGCGGCGGAAGTGATGGCTAATGTGCTGGGCCAGCACTACTTTACCGAGTTCTGGCATAACAAAGAGAAGGTGAAGTTTGGCAATTTGCCGCCGGAATATGGCCTGAGCCGTAGCAATCATCAGGCGGTGCTGACGTTTGTTCTGCCGCTGGCGCATCCGCAGCCGCTCAAAGGACAGACATACCGTTTCTCAACCTTCGACCCGACTTATTTTGTCGACATGAGTTATGACCACGATGGGGACGTGCATCTGCCGCAGGAGCTGGCCTCAAGCTGTAAAGTTGCCGTGCACACGCCAAAGCCTGGCGAAGAGACGCTGCTGTTCGCGCAGTCGCTGGATAAAGCTGACGCCCCGCCGGAGGACATGGACTTAGGGAAACAGTTTGCTCAGGAGGTGACGCTGGCATGTCAATAATCACCGCTTCTTCTCCCGTCCGCCGCTGGGGCCATCTGTGGCCGCTGGCGCTGTTTATCTTGCTTGCCGCCGCCGGGCTTTATGCCTTGTGGCTTTACTGGCCGCAAATCCTGCTTAGTTCGGCCGTCTGGCAGCGTTCAATCAATCAGGAATTAAGCGGGCTGCTGCGCCAGGTGGCAGACAACCCCGCTCGCGCAGGCTTATCGCTGCTCTCTTTCAGTTTTGTCTACGGAGTGCTCCATGCGCTGGGGCCGGGGCACGGCAAAATCGTCATCAGCACCTGGCTTGCGACCCATCCCTCAAAAATTAAAAGCAGCCTCGGTTTGACCTTTGCCGCGTCTTTATTGCAGGGGCTGGTGGCTATTGCGCTGGTGGTCGTGGTGCTGGGCGTTCTCGCTTTGCCTTCCCGGCAGCTTCATCTCAGCAGCTTCTGGCTGGAGAAGGGCTGCTATCTGCTTGTCGGGTGCCTGGGCCTTTTGCTGAGCTGGCGGGCGCTGCGGCGTTTACAGGTTCAGTTACGCCGCAAACCCAAATTTACCTCGTTTACGCCGCATCATGTGCATGACGCCAACTGCGGCTGCGGGCATCAGCACGTCCCGGACGAAAAACAGCTGACGGCGGGAAGCGACTGGCGGGCCAGGCTGATGATTGTCCTGTCGATGGGCATGCGCCCCTGTTCTGGCGCGATTATGGTGCTGCTGTTCAGCAAGGTGATCGGGGTCTTTAGCTGGGGCGTGCTGTCTGCGCTGGCGATGGCGGCAGGTACCTCGATCACCATTTCCGGCCTGGCGCTGCTGGTGCACAGCTTCCGTGCGCTGGCGGTTCGCTTAAGCGGGAACCGGGCCCCGGTGCTGTGGCGGCAGGTAGGCTGGTCAACGCTTGCACTGGCGGGAGGAATTGTCCTGGTCGTGGCCGCGCTGATTATGTGGCTGAGCGCCCAGCCGATGGCGCGAGGTATTCGGCCTTTCTGAACGGGTAGCTAAATGCGGGCATAAAAAAATCCCCTCGCCGTAAAGCTGAGGGGACTTTTGTTTTTGCCTCTTCTTTATTGAAGATCAGGCAAAAAAGCTTAGCGCTTCAGCGCTTCACTCAGTTCTTCACGCATGGTAGCCAGCATGGCTTTCACAACGCGCGGGTTACCGGCGACGATGTTCCCGGTCGTCAGGTAGTTATGGCCGCCGGTGAAATCACACACGATGCTGCCGGATTCACGAGCCAGCAGTTCACCTGCGGCGAAATCCCATGGCTTCAGGCCAATCTCGAAGAAACCGTCCACGCGGCCAGCGGCAACGTAGGCCAGGTCCAGCGCAGCGGAACCGGTGCGGCGGAAGTCTGCACACTGGGTGAACAGTTTGCCAACGATGTTGATGTAAGGAGTCGCGTGCTGCTTCACTTTGAACGGGAAGCCGGTCGCCAGAACGGTGCCGTCCAGGTCGCGTGCATTGCTGCCGCGCAGGCGGTAGCCGTTAAGCTGGGCGCCCTGGCCACGGGTCGCGGTGAACAGTTCGTTACGCATTGGATCGTAAACAACGGCAACTTCAGTGCGGCCTTTGATACGAACAGCGATAGAAACGGAGAAATGTGGCAGACGTTTGATGAAGTTGGTGGTGCCATCCAGCGGATCGATAACCCATTGCACGTCCTGATCTTCGCCTGCATGTTCACCGCTTTCTTCGGTGATGATGGTGTGCTGCGGGTAAGATTTGCGGATTGTGTCGATAATAATCGCTTCTGCAGCTTTATCGACGTTAGTCACAAAGTCATTGCTGCCTTTCTGACTGCTTTCTACGGAGTCTGGTGTTTCGTAGTGTTTGGCAATTACATTACCCGCCTTGCGCGCAGCACGCACGGCGATGGTCAACATTGGATGTTGCATCGGTCTCTCTCGCTGGATGTTAAAGAACGGAAATCGCGGCGGAGTATAGCAGAGCGTTCGGAATATGTCCCAGGGTTATGATAAGATATTGCGATATTCTTCCCAGGCTATGAATGACAATGCTGCAAAACGTACGAATCGTGCTGGTCGAAACCTCGCATACCGGCAACATGGGCTCCGTGGCTCGTGCTATGAAAACCATGGGCTTAACTAACCTGTGGCTGGTCAATCCGCTGGTCAAACCGGACTCCCAGGCCATCGCCCTGGCTGCTGGCGCCAGTGATGTTATTGGCGATGCTCAGATCGTCGATACGCTTGATGAAGCGCTGGCAGGATGCAGCCTGGTGGTCGGCACCAGCGCGCGCTCCCGCACTCTGCCGTGGCCGATGCTGGACCCGCGCGAATGCGGTTTAAAAAGCATCAGCGAAGCGCAGCATGCGCCGGTGGCAATCGTCTTTGGCCGCGAACGCGTGGGCCTGACCAACGAAGAGTTGCAAAAATGCCATTATCACGTTGCCATTCAGGCGAACCCGGAATACAGCTCCCTTAACCTCGCGATGGCGGTTCAGATCCTCGCCTATGAAGTGCGCATTGCCTGGCTCGCCACGCAAGAGCAGCCGGAAGCGGCTAAAGAAGAGGAAGACGCCCCTTATCCGCTGGTGGATGACTTAGAGCGTTTCTATGTGCATCTCGAAAAAGCGCTGCAGGAAAGCGGTTTCATTCGCCCAACCCATCCGGGCCAGGTGATGAGCCGACTGCGCCGTCTGTTTACCCGTGCACGCCCGGAAAGTCAGGAATTAAACATCCTGCGCGGCATGCTGGCGTCGCTGGAAAACCCAAAAAAATCGGGCCAATAATACTTGAGTAAAATGGTAGGTTAAATAGTTGACCATTTTACTCAGGAATGTCAGACTTGCGTCCTGCTATGTGACAATCACACTTTTAAAAACCCCCGGCTCGAGGGGCTATTTGAGGTTAAGTAAGACATGAGACTGACATCAAAAGGGCGCTACGCCGTAACCGCGATGCTTGACGTTGCGCTGAACTCTGAATCGGGCCCGGTTCCGTTGGCTGATATTTCTGAACGTCAGGGTATTTCACTCTCCTACCTGGAGCAGCTGTTCTCCCGCCTGCGTAAAAATGGCCTGGTGGCCAGCGTGCGCGGTCCTGGCGGTGGTTATCTGTTAGGTAAAGACGCGAGCAGCATCGCCGTAGGTGAAGTGATCAGCGCCGTTGATGAGTCCGTAGACGCCACCCGTTGCCAGGGTAAAGGCGGCTGCCAGGGCGGCGATAAGTGCCTGACTCACGCGCTGTGGCGCGACCTGAGCGATCGCCTGACCGGCTTCCTGAATAACATCACCCTGGGTGAACTGGTTAACAACCAGGAAGTGCTGGACGTGTCCGATCGTCAACATAGTGAAAATCATCGCAGCACCCGTTCTCAAGACGCTATTGACGTCAAACTGCGCGCATAAGCAGAAGAACAAGAATTTTAGAATCAGGTTGAGGGAGCGGTGCTCCCTGTCTATAACGGCAACATATTTTAAGCCTGATTCTTCGCATTGAAGTGATGTACGGAGCTTAAGAGCAATGAAATTACCGATTTACCTCGACTACTCCGCAACCACGCCGGTAGACCCGCGTGTTGCTGAGAAGATGATGCAGTTTTTAACGATGGACGGCACCTTCGGTAACCCGGCCTCTCGTTCCCACCGTTTTGGCTGGCAGGCTGAAGAAGCCGTTGATATTGCCCGTAACCAAATCGCTGAACTGGTTGGCGCAGACCCGCGTGAAATCGTCTTCACCTCCGGCGCAACCGAGTCAGACAACCTGGCTATCAAAGGTGCGGCTAACTTCTATCAGAAGAAAGGCAAGCACATCATCACCGCCAAAACCGAACACAAAGCCGTGCTGGACACCTGTCGCCAGCTTGAGCGTGAAGGGTTTGAAGTGACTTATCTGGCGCCGCAGAGCAACGGTATCGTTGACCTGAAGCAGCTGGAAGCCGCTATGCGTGAAGACACTATTCTGGTGTCCATCATGCACGTTAACAACGAAATCGGCGTGGTGCAGGATATCGCGGCTATCGGCGAAATGTGCCGTTCCCGTGGCATTATCTTCCACGTTGATGCTACCCAGAGCGTGGGCAAACTGCCTATCGATCTGAGCCAACTGAAAGTTGACCTGATGTCCTTCTCCGGCCACAAAATTTACGGGCCGAAAGGGATCGGTGCGCTGTACGTGCGTCGTAAACCGCGTATCCGTATCGAAGCGCAGATTCACGGCGGGGGTCACGAGCGCGGCATGCGTTCCGGTACGCTGCCTGTGCATCAGATCGTCGGCATGGGTGAAGCTTACCGTATCGCAAAAGAAGAGATGGAGACCGAAATGGCCCGTCTGCGCACGCTGCGTAACCGTCTGTGGAACGGCGTGAAAGATATGGAAGAAGTTTACCTGAACGGTGACCTGGAGCATGGCGCGCCAAACATCCTCAACGTCAGCTTTAACTACGTTGAAGGCGAGTCGCTGATCATGGCGCTGAAAGACCTCGCGGTCTCTTCGGGCTCAGCCTGTACTTCCGCCAGCCTCGAGCCATCCTACGTGCTGCGTGCGCTGGGGATGAGCGATGAACTGGCACACAGCTCTATCCGTTTCTCTCTGGGTCGTTTCACCACTGAAGAAGAGATCGATTACACCATCGAGCTGGTACGTAAATCCATTGGCCGTCTGCGCGACCTTTCTCCTCTGTGGGAAATGTTCAAACAGGGCGTGGATCTTAATTCCATCGAATGGGCTCATCACTGATCGTTCGTCAGGACGTCGATTTCAGATTCTGGAGAAGTAAAAATGGCTTACAGCGAAAAAGTAATTGATCACTACGAAAACCCACGCAACGTTGGCTCTTTTGACAACAGCGACGACAGCGTAGGTTCTGGCATGGTGGGTGCACCGGCCTGTGGCGACGTGATGAAGTTGCAGATCAAAGTCAACAATGACGGTATCATTGAAGACGCGCGTTTCAAAACCTACGGCTGCGGTTCGGCGATTGCGTCCAGCTCGCTGGTGACCGAGTGGGTGAAGGGCAAGTCCCTGGACGAAGCGCAGGCGATCAAAAACACCGACATCGCAGACGAACTCGAACTGCCGCCGGTGAAAATTCACTGCTCAATCCTGGCTGAAGACGCTATCAAAGCGGCTATCGCGGATTACAAAAGCAAACGTGAAACAAAATAACTCTAACGCATTCGAGCTTGCTGCCCGGCAGCGGCTCGAAGTATGACGAGTTAAAATTTTTATTGAGGTTGTTGTATGTCGATTACCCTTAGCGACAGCGCCGCTGCCCGTGTAAGTGCCTTCCTGACCAACCGCGGTAAAGGGTTTGGTTTGCGTCTGGGTGTGCGCACATCAGGCTGCTCTGGGATGGCTTATGTTCTCGAATTTGTTGATGCACCGATGGCGGATGACACCGTGTTCGAGGACAAAGGCGTGAAGGTGGTTGTCGATGGTAAAAGCCTGCAATTCTTAAACGGGACCGAGCTCGACTTCGTCAAAGAAGGCCTTAACGAAGGGTTTAAGTTCACTAACCCAAACGTGAAGGATGAGTGTGGCTGCGGCGAAAGCTTCCACGTCTGATCCCGCGCAATTCCCCACTGGCTCTGGCCCGTGGGGATTTTGCTTTACCACACAGCACTTACCTGACCTGAACCCGAGTCTGTTATGGATTATTTTACCCTGTTTGGGCTGACGCCAGGCTACACCCTGAACACCGAGCAACTGGCCAGCCGTTACCAGGAGCTGCAGCGTCAGTTCCACCCGGACAAATACGCCAGCCGCCCTCAGGCAGAACAGCTTCTGGCCGTGAGCCAGTCCGCCACTATCAACCAGGCCTGGCAGACGCTGCGTCACCCGCTTACCCGCGCCGAATACATCCTGTCCCTGAACGGTTTCGACCTCGCGAATGAACAGCACACCGTGCGCGACACCGCGTTCCTGATGGAACAGCTGGAGCTGCGTGAAGAGCTGGACGATATCGAGCAGGTGAAAGACAGCGACAAGCTTGAAAGCTTTGCCTCGCGCGTAAAAACGATGGTGAAAAACCGCAGTGCGCAGATGGTGCAGCAGCTGGATGACCAGCAGTGGGAACAGGCGGCGGACACTGTGCGCAAGCTGCGTTTCCTCGATAAATTGCAGAGCCAAATTGAACAACTAGAAGAAAAGCTGCTCGACTTTTAACGCCTGAACTCAGGCCCGATTTTTGGAAGCGATACATGGCCTTATTACAAATTAGTGAGCCTGGCATGATGGCAGCGCCGCACCAGCGCAGGCTGGCTGCGGGCATCGACCTTGGCACCACCAACTCGCTGGTGGCTACCGTTCGCAGCGGCCAGGCCGAAACCCTTGCCGACCATGAAGGCCGCCACCTGCTGCCTTCCGTGGTGCATTATCAGCAGCAAGAGCATATCGTTGGTTTTGACGCTCGCGCGCTTGCCGCGCAGGATCCCGCGAATACCATTAGCTCGGTAAAACGTATGATGGGCCGCTCTCTGGCGGACATCCAGACGCGTTATCCTCATCTTCCGTATCGCCTGCAGGCCAGTGAAAACGGCCTGCCGATGATTGAAACGCCTGCTGGCCTGCTGAACCCGGTACGCATCTCTGCCGACATTCTGAAATCGCTCTCCGCGCGAGCCAGTGAAACCCTGGAAGGGGAACTGGATGGCGTGGTGATCACGGTGCCAGCCTATTTTGACGATGCGCAGCGCCAGGGCACCAAAGACGCTGCTCGCCTTGCCGGGCTGCACGTTCTTCGTTTGCTGAACGAACCTACCGCCGCGGCGATTGCCTACGGCCTGGATTCCGGTAAAGAAGGCGTTATTGCCGTTTACGATCTGGGCGGTGGGACGTTTGATATCTCCATCCTGCGCCTGAGCCGCGGTGTGTTTGAAGTGCTGGCTACCGGCGGTGATTCCGCGCTGGGCGGCGATGACTTCGACCATCTTCTGGCCGACTGGCTGCGTGAGCAGGCCGGGATTGCCGACCGTAGCGACGACCGCGTGCAGCGCCAGCTTCTGGACGCCGCCATCGCCGCCAAAATCGCGCTCAGCGATGCCGCCATCGCTAGTGTAGAAGTGGCTGGCTGGCAGGGCGAAGTCACCCGCGAGCAGTTCAACGAGCTTATCTCTTCTCTGGTTAAACGGACGCTGCTGTCCTGCCGTCGCGCGTTGAAAGACGCGGGCGTGGAAGCAGAAGACGTACTGGAAGTGGTGATGGTCGGAGGGTCAACCCGCGTACCGTTGGTGCGTGAGCGCGTAGGCGAGTTCTTTGGCCGCATGCCGTTAACCTCTATCGACCCGGATAAAGTTGTTGCCATTGGCGCGGCCATTCAGGCCGATATTCTGGTGGGCAACAAGCCGGACAGTGAAATGCTGTTGCTGGATGTGATTCCGTTGTCCCTTGGCCTGGAAACGATGGGCGGCCTGGTCGAGAAGGTTATCCCGCGTAACACCACCATCCCGGTGGCCCGCGCGCAGGAATTCACCACCTTCAAAGACGGCCAGACAGCGATGGCTATCCACGTGCTGCAGGGCGAGCGTGAACTCGTTCAGGACTGTCGTTCTCTGGCGCGCTTTACGCTGCGCGGCATCCCGGCAATGTCCGCGGGCGGGGCCCACATTCGCGTCACCTTCCAGGTCGATGCCGATGGCCTGCTGAGCGTGACGGCGATGGAAAAATCCACCGGCGTTGAATCTTCAATCCAGGTGAAACCTTCTTATGGCCTGAGCGATGGTGAAATTGCCAGTATGATTCAGGATTCCATGAGTTACGCCGAGCATGACGTGCAGGCACGCATGCTGGCCGAGCAAAAAGTCGAAGCTGCCCGCGTGCTGGAAAGTTTGACCAGCGCGTTGACGGCGGATGCCGCGCTGCTAAGCGCCGCAGAGCGTGCCGACATTGATGCCGCGATGGCCGCGTTAAGCGCTGCTGCTGCAGGCGAAGATGCCGACGCTATTCAAAATGAAATCAAAAACGTAGACAAGCAAACCCAGGAATTCGCCGCACGTCGTATGGATCAATCGATCCGTAAAGCGCTGACCGGCCATTCTGTGGACGAGGTTTAATATGCCAAAGATTGTTTTTCTGCCTCATCAGGACCTGTGTCCGGATGGCGCAGTTCTGGAAGCGAAGCAAGGTGAAACCATTCTCGACGTTGCGCTGCGCAACGGCATTGAGATTGAACACGCCTGTGAGAAGTCCTGCGCCTGCACCACCTGCCACTGTGTAGTGCGTGAAGGTTTTGATTCCCTCGCGGAAAGCACCGAAGACGAAGACGACATGCTGGATAAAGCATGGGGTCTGGAGCCGGAAAGCCGCCTGAGCTGCCAGGCTCGCGTCAGCGACGAAGACCTGGTGGTTGAGATGCCGCGTTACACCATTAACCACGCACGCGAACACTAACGGGAGCCTACATGGGACTGAAGTGGACCGACAGCCGCGAAATCGGCGAAGCGCTGTACGACAGCCGCCCGGATCTCGATCCTAAGACGGTGCGTTTCACCGATATGCACCAGTGGATCTGCGAGCTGGAAGAGTTTGATGACGATCCGAACGCTTCTAACGAGAAAGTACTGGAAGCGATTTTACTTGTCTGGTTAGATGAAGCTGAATGATACACGGGCTGCCTTGGGCGGCCCGTTTTTGCATTTTGCCTGTGCTGAATAATGAAGGATTGGAAAATGACTGAAGCCATGAAAATCACCCTTTCCACGCAGCCAGCGGACGCACGCTGGGGCGAAAAGGCGACGTATAGCATTAACAATGACGGCATTACCCTACACCTGACCGGCAAAGACGATCTCGGTCTGATCCAGCGCGCGGCGCGCAAAATTGACGGCCAGGGGCTGAAGCACGTCCAGCTGGCTGGTGAAGGCTGGGACGTTGAGAAAAGCTGGGCTTTCTGGCAGGGCTATCGTGCCCCAAAAGGCACCCGCAAAATTGACTGGGCGGTGCTGAGCGAAACCGAGCAGAAAGAGCTGAATAACCGCCTGAAAGTGATCGACTGGGTTCGCCATACCATCAACACCCCGGCCGAAGAGCTTGGCCCTGAGCAGCTTGCTTCCCGCGCGGTAGATCTGCTGTGCGATGTTGCCTGCGACCACGTTTCTTACCGCATCACCAAGGGTGAAGACCTGCGTGAGCAGAACTATGCCGGTATCCACACCGTTGGCCGTGGCTCAGACCGTGCCCCTGTGCTGCTGGCGCTGGACTACAACCCAACCGGCAATCCGGATGCACCGGTTTATGCGAGCCTGGTCGGGAAGGGCATTACCTTTGACTCCGGCGGCTACAGCATCAAGCAGACCGCGTTTATGGATTCCATGAAATCCGATATGGGTGGCGCCGCGACTATCACTGGCGCACTGGCTCTGGCCATCACTCGTGGCCTGAACAAGCGCGTTAAGCTGTTCCTTTGCTGTGCGGATAACATGATCAGCGGCAACGCCATGAAGCTGGGTGACATCATCACCTACCGCAACGGCAAAACCGTTGAAGTGATGAACACCGATGCCGAAGGGCGACTGGTGCTGGCTGATGGCCTGATTGACGCCGCAGCACAGAAACCAGAGCTGATCATCGACTGCGCGACCCTGACCGGGGCAGCAAAAACGGCCCTGGGTAACGACTACCATGCGCTGTTCAGCTTTGATGACAAGCTGGCTGCCCGCCTGCTGGCAAGCGCGGCGGAAGAAAACGAGCCGTTCTGGCGCCTGCCGCTGGCTGAATTCCACCGCAGCCAGCTGCCGTCTAACTTCGCCGAACTGAACAATACCGCGAACGCCTCTTACCCTGCTGGAGCGAGCACGGCGGCAGGTTTCCTGTCTCACTTTGTGGAAAACTACCACGAAGGCTGGCTGCACGTTGACTGTTCTGCGACTTACCGTAAAGGTGCCGTTGAGCAGTGGTCTGCTGGTGCGACCGGTCTCGGCGTGCGTGCGATCGCCAATCTGCTGTTAGCGAAGTAATATTGCCCCTCACCCCGGCCCTCTCCCCATAGGGGAGAGGGAGAAAAAAGTTCGGGGGGAGTTAACACCGACAGTCTCTCTCTGGAAGGGGAGACACTTTGAGTGGTTCTCCTCTCCCTTTCAGGAAGAGAGACTCAGAACTGTTTCCTCTCCCTTTCAGGGGGAGGGTTAGGGTGAGGGTAAACCCCTTAAGCGTTATCCCGGAATCACAATGTCAGAAACAAAGAACGAATTAGAAACCCTGCTTGAGCAGGCGGCAACCGAGCCGGCGCATCGCCCGGCATTTTTCCGTACCCTGCTGGAATCCACCGTTTGGGTGCCGGGCAATGCGGCAGAAGGTGAAGCGATTGACGCCGATAGCGCGGTTGAACTGCAGCACTGGGAAAAAGAAGACGGCACTTCGGTGATCCCTTTCTTCACCTCCCTGGAAGCTTTGCAGGAAGCGGTCAGTCACGAGCAGGCGTTTGTGGTAATGCCCGTGCGCACTTTATTTGAAATGACGCTGGGTGAAGCGCTGTTCCTCAACGCCAAACTGCCGACAGGCAAAGAATTTACGCCAAATGAAATCAGCCATCTGGTCAGCGCGGAAAGCGATCCACTGAGCCAGCAGGAAGTGCTGGAGGGCGGTACTTCACTGCTGCTTTCCGAAGTTGCTGAACCGCCAGCGCAGATGGTTGACTCTCTGACCACGTTGTTTAAAAACCTGAAAACGGTCAAACGTGCGTTTATCTGCTCCATCAAAGAACAGGCGGACGAAGAGCCAAACCTGCTGATTGGCATTGAGGCCGACGGCGACATCGAGGCGATTATTCGTCAGGCCGGAAGCGTAGCCACCGATACGTTGCCGGGCGATGAGCCGGTTGATATCTGCCAGGTTGTTGAAGGCGAGAAGGGTATCAGCCACTTTATGATTGCCCACATCACGCCGTTCTATGAACGCCGTTGGGGCAGCTTCCTGCGCGACTTCAAGCAAAACCGCATTATTTAACGGCCGGTTATACATATTCTAAGGGAGGCGCAGTGCCTCCCTTTTTGTATTTATTGCGCAGGCTCAACGGGCAGGTCTGGGCGAGCACCCCATTCACTCCACGAACCATCGTAAAGCGACACGCCGTTCACGCCCAGCGTGGTCAGCGCCAGCACCACAACGGCGGCGGTAACGCCTGAACCACAGCTGGCAATAATTGGCCGCTCAAAGCTCACGCCCTGGCGTTCGAAGATCTCGCTCAGTTTGTCCGTAGTCTTCAGTTGACCGTTTTCTACCAGGTCCACCCACGGCACGTTAAGCGCCCCAGGAATATGGCCGCGTTTCAGGCCCGGGCGTGGCTCATCGGCCAACGCGTTGAATCGAGGAGCAGGGCGGGCATCCACAATTTGTGCAGTACCTTCGTGGCTGACCAGCAGCACGTCCGTCAGGCGTTTGATCACCAGCGGATCGAAGTTAACTTCGAACTCACCTTCCGGCAGCTCCACGTCCCCTTGTTCCAGCGGCAATGCTTCACGCTGCCACTCCGCCAGCCCACCGGCCAGAATGGAGACTCTCTCGACGCCGAAGGTGCGCAGCATCCACCAGGCACGAGGCGCGGAGAACAGGTTACCTTCGTCGTAAACCACCAAATGCTTGTCACTGCTAACGCCAAGCTCGCGCATAGCCACGGCAAACGCTTCTGCACGTGGCATCATATGAGGAAGAGGGCTTGTGTGATCGGAGAGTGCTTCAATGTCGAAATAGGCCGCACCAGACAAATGCCCGGCACGGTACTCCGCAGGCATATCGCGAAGTGCTTCCTGGCCTGCTGGTGCCATGCGGGCATCTAAAATCTGGATATCGTCATCGTTAATATGTTCTGCGAGCCAGTCGCTCGCGACGAAGAAAGAGGTGGACACAATGAGCCTCCGGTTCATCAAAGAAAAATGGATTGTCGGTGTTTTTCTATAACCCGGCAAGCGGCCTTGCCCGACACCGCGAGATACTTCGTAAAACTTAATGAATACACCCGCAAATTTACTGCCGCCTGCGAGGCTTCGCGCAAGGCAGAGTATTCCGACTTTCGCTTTTCTGGCTAATCCGCATAATACTTGCTCTACGTAATGTTTGGCGGCCCTTATTGGCCAGGGATAAAAGAATGAATGCACTACGTTTGACGAGCCTTGCCGTACTGGTTTGCGGCCTGCTTGCGCTTTCCGGCTGTGACGATAAAAACAATCAGCAAACCGTTCAGCCCACCGCCTCTGCAGCTGCGGAACAAAACAGTAAGGCTGAAACTAAACCGGATGCAGCTCAACTGGAAAAACTGGCTCAGCAGTCTGCGGGGAAGCCGCTGAAGCTGCTCGATGCCTCTGAAGTTCAGCTGGACGGTGCCAGTACGTTAGTGCTGACCTTCTCGATTCCGCTCGACCCCAATCAGGACTTCAATAAAGTTGCCCATCTCGTGGATAAAACCAGCGGCAAAGTGGACGGTGCCTGGGAGCTTTCCAGCGACCTAAAAGAACTTCGTCTGCGGCATCTGGAGCCCAAACGCACGCTGATTGTGACCGTAGACAGCGGGCTGCTCGCGCTCAATAAAGCGACGTTCGAAGATGGCTTTGAAAAGCAAATTGCCACGCGTGATATTCAGCCGAGCGTTGGCTTTGCCTGCCGGGGCTCCTTGCTGCCGACTAAAGTGATTGCGGGGTTGCCGGTGATGGCGCTTAACGTCGATAACGTTGACGTTAACTTTTATCGCATTAAAGACAGCTCCCTAAGCGCGTTTGTCAGCCAGTGGCAGTACCGTAACTCGGTTTCAAACTGGGAATCTGACAATCTGCTGAAGCTGGCTGACTTGGTTTACACCGGGCGTTTTGACCTAAATCCTGCGCGAAATACCCGTGAGAAGTTAATGCTGCCGCTGGGTGATATCAAACCTCTCCAGCAGCCCGGCGTCTATCTCGCTATCATGAGCCAGGCCGGGCATTACGCCTACAGCAATGCTGCAACCCTGTTCACGCTGAGTGATGTTGGTGTTTCGGTGCATCGCTACCACGACAGAATTGATGTCTTTACTCAAAGCCTGGAGAACGGTGCCGCGCAGTCGGGTGTGGAGATTGCGCTGTTGAACGAAAAAGGCCAAACGGTAGGGCAAACGAAAAGTGATAGTGACGGGCATGCCACGCTTGAGAAGCTGAACAAAGGCACGCTGCTGCTGGCGCGCAATGGTGAGCAAACCACGCTGCTCGATCTCAGCCGCCCGGCGCTGGATCTGGCGGAGTTTGATATTGCCGGTGAGCAAGGCTACAGCAAACAGTTCTTCATGTTTGGCCCAAGAGATCTCTATCGTCCCGGAGAGTCTGTCATCGTGAATGCCCTGCTCAGGAATGGGGATGGCAAACCGCTCCCGCCGCAGCCGGTGAAGCTTGAGGTCGTAAAACCGGACGGCCAGGTTACCCGCACCGAAGTGTGGCAGTCTGCCAACGGACTTTATCAATTTACCTGGCCTCTGAGCGAAAGCGCGGCAACCGGTAACTGGCAAATGCGGGTCAACACCGGGGATAACCTGCCGCGTATCTGGACATTTAAAGTTGAAGACTTCATGCCGGAGCGTATGGCGCTGAATCTCACGGCGCAGAGCGCGCCGATAGCGCCTGAAGATACCGTCAATTTCGACGTTACCGGGCGCTATCTCTACGGTGCGCCAGCCGCGGGTAACAGCCTTCAGGGGCAGCTATTCCTGCGCCCTTTACGTGATGCCGTTGCAAAGCTGCCTGGGTTCCAGTTCGGCGATATCAATGAGCAAAACCTTTCCCGTAGCCTGGATGCCGTTGAGCTAACGCTGGATGAACAAGGGCACACGACCGTCAGCGCGGAAAGCCAGTGGGGGGACGCGCATTCTCCTCTGCGCCTTATTTTGCAGGCTAGCCTGCTGGAGTCCGGCGGTCGCCCGGTGACACGCCGCGTTGAGCAGGCTATCTGGCCAGCTCAGGCAATGCCTGGGATCCGCCCTCAATTTTCCAGCAAAGAGGTTTATGACTACCGGACCGACACTACCCGCACTCAGCCCATCGTCGATGAAGACAGCAGCGCAGGTTTCGACATTGTGTATGCCGATGCGCAGGGGGAAAAGCTGGCGGTAAGCGATCTGGACGTGCGCCTGATTCGTGAGCGCCGGGACTACTACTGGAGCTGGGAAGAAAGTGAAGGCTGGCGGTCTCAGTACGATCAAAAAGATCTGGTGGAAGCCGAGCAGAAGTTGACGCTGGCTGCCGGAGAAACCGGCAAAGTTGCCTTCCCGGTAGAGTGGGGCTCGTACCGCCTGGAAGTTCGAGATCCTGAGAGCAACCTTGTCAGTAGCCTGCGTTTCTGGGCCGGTTACAGCTGGCAGGATAACAGCGATGGCACCGGTGCAGTGCGTCCGGACAGGGTGACGCTAAAAATAGATAAACCGTCTTACAAAGCTGGCGATACCATCAATCTGCATATTGCCGCGCCTGCCGCAGGTAAAGGCTATGCGCTGGTGGAATCCAGTGACGGCCCACTGTGGTGGAAAGAAATTGATGTTCCGGCAGGCGGCATGGATCTTGCCATTCCGGTGGATAAGAGCTGGCAGCGGCACGATCTTTACTTAAGCACCGTTGTTATTCGCCCCGGAGACAAGGCGCGTTCCGCCACGCCTAAGCGCGCGGTCGGGATCCTTCATCTGCCGCTAGGAGACGAGAGCCGCCGTCTCGATCTGACGTTGCAAAATCCAGCCAAAATGCGGCCTAACCAGAACCTGACCGTGAAGGTGAAGGCCAGCGTGAAAAATGGCGAAGTGCCGAAGCAGATTAACGTGCTGCTGTCCGCCGTGGACAGCGGTGTGCTGAATATCACCGATTACAAAACGCCGGATCCGTGGGACGCCTTCTTTGGACGCAAGCGCTATGGGGCAGATATCTATGACATTTACGGTCAGGTGATTGAAGGCGAAGGGCGACTGGCTGCTTTGCGCTTCGGCGGTGACGGCGATGAAGGCGATGAGCTTAGTCGCGGCGGTAAAAAGCCGGTGAATCATGTCACTATCATCGCTCAGCAAGCCCAACCTGTTGCGCTGGATGAAAACGGTGAAGGAACGGTGACGCTGCCGATTGGTGATTTCAACGGCGAGTTGCGGGTTATGGCGCAGGCCTGGACCGACGATCACTTTGGTAATAGCGAAGAAAAAGTCACGGTTGCCGCGCCGCTGGTGAGCGAACTGGCCGCGCCGAGGTTTATGGCGAGTGGCGATACCAGCCGCCTCGCGCTGGATCTTACTAACCTGACGGACAGGCCCCAGCAGCTTAGCGTGGTACTCAGCGCTCAGGGGCTGTTAGCGCTCAATGGCGCGTCGACGATGGACGTGAAGCTGGCGCCTGGTGCTCGCGGCACGCTGTTCATTCCCGTACGTGCGCTGGAAGGTTTCGGTGACGGTGAAATCAAAGCCGTGATTAACGGCCTCGCACTGCCGGGTGAAACGCTGGCTGACCCAATCAAACAGTGGAAAATCGCCGTTCGTCCTGCATTCCCTGCGCAGACGGTGAACAGCGGTGCCGTGGTTAAACCGGGAGAGACATGGACGCTTCCGCCTAAGCATCTGTCCGGCATTGCTGAATCTACCCTGGAAGGGCAGTTGCTGCTGAGTGGGCGTCCGCCACTGAACCTGGCGCGTTACATTCGTGAGCTAAAAGCCTATCCGTATGGCTGCCTTGAGCAAACGACCAGCGGTCTGTTCCCGTCTCTGTACACCAATGAAGCTGAACTTAATGCGCTGGGTATCAAAGGTATTACCGACCAGCAGCGCCGGAACGCCATTGATGTAGGGATTGCCCGCCTGCTTGAGATGCAAAGTGACAATGGCGCTTTTGGGCTGTGGGATAAAGCAGGGCCGGAAGAATACTGGCTGACGGCCTACGTGACCGACTTCCTGGTGCGAGCTGGCGAACAGGGTTACAGCGTCAATGCGGATGCACTCAGCAAGGCCAATCAGCGCCTGCTGCGCTATCTGCAGGATCCGGGTTTGATTGCCTTACGCTACAGTGACGACGCTCCGGCCAGCCGCTTTGCGGTACAGGCTTATGCCGGGTTGGTGCTGGCTCGTCAGCAAAAAGCGCCCCTTGGGGCATTGCGCGAGCTTTGGCAGCGCCACGATCAGGCGCGTGCCGGGCTGCCGCTCGTGCAGCTGGGCGTGGCCCTGAAGCTCATGGGGGATGAACCTCGCAGCCAACAGGCGATTGCTTTGGGGCTGAAAACTCAGCGCAGCGATAAACAGATTTGGATGGCGGATTACGGTAGCGAACTGCGGGATAAAGCGATGATGCTGAGCCTGCTGGAAGAGAATAAGCTGCTACCCGACGCTCAAAACCAGCTACTGCTTGAGCTGTCTGATTTGGCCTGGAGCCAGCGTTGGTTATCCACTCAGGAAACCAATGCGTTGTTTATTGCCGGTCACGGTCTGCAAAACGTGAAAGGCGACTGGCAGGCGCAGACCTCGCTTGGTGCACAGCCACTGGCATCCAGTCAGTCGGTAACGCGCAATCTGAGCGCGCAGCAGCTTTCTGATCTGCAGGTGACCAACACCGGGATGAGCAGCCTCTATTTGCGCCTCGACAGCGCGGGATATCCGCAGCAGGCACCGGCTCCCTACAGCAATGTGCTGCATATTGAACGCCACTTTCTTGATGCGAAAGGCAACACCCGGCCGCTTTCTTCACTGAAAAGCGGTGAGCTGGTTATGGTCTGGCTGGACGTTTGGGCAGACAAGAACGTGCCTGATGCGCTGGTCGTCGATTTACTGCCGGCCGGGCTGGAGCTGGAAAACCAGAATCTGGCTAACAGCAGCGCCAGCCTGGGGGACAGCGCGAGTGAAGTACAGACTCTGCTGAACCAAATGCAGCAGCAGGACATTCAGCATATGGAGTTCAGGGATGACCGCTTTGTGGCCGCATTGCCGCTTAATGAAGGCCAGCATGCGACGCTTATTTATCTGGCCCGAGCCGTTACGCCGGGAAGCTACACCGTGCCCGTACCGCAGGTGGAATCCATGTACGTTCCGCAGTGGCGGGCAACCGGTAGCAGTACCGGCACGTTGACCGTTGTGCCGTAAGCAGAACGTCGGTGCTTAACGGATCAAGGCTACGCTGGCGGCGGGGCTATCTCTGGCTGATAGTCCCGCTGCTGGTTGCCACTTTTATCTGGCTGGGGGATAAGCTTTGGCCGTTGCCGCTGCAAGAGGTCAATCCGGCCCGGGTGGTGGTGGCGGCAGACGGCACGCCGCTTTGGCGTTTTGCTGATGCCGAAGGGATCTGGCGTTATCCCGTCGCGCTGAATCAAGTTTCTCCCCGCTATCTGCAAGCGCTAATCGGCTATGAGGATCGCTGGTTTTGGGATCATCCTGGCATCAATCCGTTCTCTATCTTGCGCGCGGCCTGGCAGGATCTGCGCAATGGGGAAGTGATCTCTGGTGGCAGTACGCTGACAATGCAGGTTGCCCGCTTATTGGATCCCCATCCTCGTACACTCGGCGGCAAAATACGTCAAGTCTGGCGGGCTTTTCAGCTCGAGTGGCATCTTTCCAAAACGGAGATCCTGACGCTCTACCTTAATCGCGCCCCCTTTGGCGGCACACTACAGGGGATAGGCGCGGCAAGCTGGGCGTATCTTGGAAAAGCGCCTGAGCAGCTAAGTTATTCAGAAGCGGCCTTGCTTGCCGTGCTGCCTCAGGCTCCCAGCCGCCTGCGACCCGATCGCTGGCCTGAACGAGCGCAACAGGCGCGGGATAAGGTTTTACGCCGTATGGCGGAACAGGGCGTCTGGTCGCAAAAGCAGGTTGATGAGGCTTTGCAGGAGCCTGTTTGGCTGGCACCACGACAGATGCCGCAGCTGGCTCCGCTGCTGTCGCGGGCACTGGTATCGAAAAGCAAGTCAACGTTGATTGCGACCACGATAAATGCTCCTTTACAACGCCAGCTGGAAGAGCTGGCGCTAGACTGGAAATCACGCCTGCCGCCTCGCTCCTCGCTGGCCATGCTGGTGGTTGATCACACTACAATGCAGGTTCGCGCGTGGGTGGGATCGGCGGATATTAACGATGACAGCCGATTTGGGCATGTCGATATGATCACCGCGATTCGCTCGCCGGGGTCCGTGTTAAAGCCTTTTGTTTACGGCATGGCAATGGATGACGGGCTGATTCATCCGGCGTCGTTGTTGCAGGACGTTCCGCGTCGGTTCGGCGATTATCGTCCTGGGAACTTCGACACCGGTTTTCACGGGCCGGTAAGCATGAGCGATGCCCTGGTGCGTTCGCTGAATTTACCTGCTGTTCAGGTGCTTGAGGCCTACGGGCCGAAGCGTTTTGCCGGGCAGATGGGCAACGTGGGGCTTAATCTTCGCTTTCCTCAGGGCAGTGAGCCCAACCTGTCGCTTATTCTAGGGGGCGGTGGCGCCAGGCTGGACCAGATAGTGGCAGCCTACGGCGCGTTTGCCCGTCATGGCAAGGCCGCTCAGTTGCGGGTTTTGGAAAGTGATGCCCTGCGAGAGCGCCCTCTGATGTCGCCGGGAGCTGCGTGGGTGATTCGCCGTATTCTTGCCAGGGAGGCCCAGCCTCAGCCGGATGCTTCTTTACCTCCCGTCGTCCCTCTGGCGTGGAAAACCGGGACCAGTTACGGGTATCGTGATGCCTGGGCCATAGGCATTAATTCGCGCTATCTGATTGGCATCTGGACCGGCAGGCCTGATAGCACGCCGGTGGCGGGGCAGTTTGGGTTAGGGAGTGCGGTACCGCTGCTTAATCAGGTGAATAATTTGCTGCAGGCTAATTCGCGAGTGCAGCAGCTCCATTTACCGACCGATCTCCGGCCCACTTCCGTTACTGCCGCAGAGGTCTGCTGGCCTGGCGGCCAGGCATTGCCAGCCGGGGATGTGAACTGTCGTCGACGGCTGGCAACATGGCTTCTGGACGATGCTCAGCCTCCCACGCTGCTGGCACCGGGGCAAGAAGGCGCTCAGGGAACGCGCCAGCTTATTTGGGTGGATGCGCAGGGTAAGCGAGTGGCAGCCGATTGCCCTGGGGCTATTCAACAGGCAGTTGCTCTCTGGCCATTGCCCCTTGAACCCTGGCTACCCCCGACTGAACGCCGTGCTGCTCGTTTGCCAGCAGTTTCAGCCAGTTGCCCACCGCTACAGAAAGAGAGTGCCACGCCGCTGCTGCTGCTCGGCGTGCGTGACGGCACTATTTTGAAACGCTTACCGGGGCAGATGCAGCTCCCGCTACGGCTTTCCAGCCAGGGCGGGCAGGGCCAGCGGTGGTGGTTCATTAACGGAGAAAGCGAAGAGAGCAAAGGCGACGGGCTGGCCTTAATGCTCAATAAACCGGGCGACTATCAGGTCGTGGTGATGGATGAGTCCGGGCAGGTTGCCAGCGCGACCTTTACCCTGCAGTGACGGCAAAACGTGAAATTTCACCCGCCGCAGCAATAGTGTTGCCAAAACTAATCTTATTTTAAAAAAATGTTATCTCCATCCATAGGCAACGACAAACTTGCTCTTTATAATCTGCGCCAATTTCATAACCGGGTTTCCCCGGACACACAGAACATCTACAGAGGTAATCATGGCTATTGAACGTACTTTTTCCATCATCAAACCAAACGCGGTGGCAAAAAACGTTATTGGTAACATTTATGCTCGTTTTGAATCTGCAGGGTTTAAAATCGTTGGCGCAAAAATGCTGCACCTGACCGTTGAGCAGGCTCGTGGTTTCTACGCCGAGCACGACGGTAAGCCGTTCTTCGACGGTCTGGTGGAGTTCATGACTTCTGGCCCAATCGTTGTTTCCGTGCTGGAAAGCGAAAAC
Organism: Cedecea sp. AS113; assembly: GCF_037152415.1. Lineage (NCBI taxonomy): Bacteria > Pseudomonadati > Pseudomonadota > Gammaproteobacteria > Enterobacterales > Enterobacteriaceae > Cedecea > Cedecea sp. AS113. The sequence goes on along the minus strand of NZ_JBBCMI010000007.1, from coordinate 193,136 downwards.
GCAGTGCAGCGTCACCGTGACCTGCTGGGCGCAACTAACCCGGCTAACGCACTGGCTGGTACTCTGCGTGCAGACTACGCAGACAGCTTCACCGAAAACGGCACCCACGGTTCTGACTCCGTAGAATCCGCAGCCCGTGAAATCGCCTACTTCTTCGGCGAAGGCGAAGTGTGCCCACGCACACGTTGATATTTCTAAATCTGTAAGCGAATTTACACTTAATATCTTAGTTGTTCGCTTTCAGTCGTGGCATCTATGCCATAGAATTTGTACAATGCAACGCCCCCGGAAGAGCCTGCTCACCGGGGCGTTTCTTTTTCTAACCCTCCAGGGGCCATAACGTGTAACAACGAGGCCGGAAAACATTATGTCTGAAATGAACACGCCTGAAGCAACACCTGTTGTTGTTTCCAATAAAGCCGAAAAAATTAACCTGCTCGATCTCAACCGCCAGCAGCTGCGCGAGTTTTTCGCCGAGCTGGGTGAAAAACCTTTCCGTGCAGATCAGGTCATGAAGTGGATGTATCACTACTGCAGTGATGATTTCGACGAAATGACGGACATCAACAAGGTCCTGCGCAATAAGCTGAAAGAGATCGCCGAGATTCGTGCACCTGAAGTTGCTGAAGAGCAACGTTCTGCCGACGGTACCATCAAGTGGGCAATCAAAATTGCCGACCAACTGGTGGAAACGGTGTATATCCCGGAGGAAGACCGCGCCACGCTGTGTGTTTCTTCTCAGGTTGGCTGTGCGCTGGAATGTAAATTCTGCTCAACCGCGCAGCAGGGCTTTAACCGTAACCTGCGCGTGTCTGAAATTATTGGTCAGGTCTGGCGCGCGGCGAAGATTATCGGTGCGCAGAAGAAAACCGGCGTGCGTCCTATCACCAACGTGGTGATGATGGGCATGGGCGAACCGCTGCTGAACCTGAACAACGTTGTTCCGGCAATGGAAATTATGCTCGACGACTTTGGCTTTGGTCTGTCCAAACGCCGCGTCACGCTTTCTACCTCTGGTGTGGTACCCGCACTGGATAAGCTCGGGGATATGATTGATGTCGCGCTGGCAATTTCGCTGCACGCACCGACCGATGATATTCGCGATGAAATCATGCCGATCAACAAGAAGTACAACATCGAAACCTTCCTGGCGGCCGTTCGTCGTTACCTGGAGAAATCCAACGCCAACCAGGGCCGCGTCACGGTGGAATACGTTCTGCTGGATCACGTCAATGATGGTACCGAACATGCGCATCAGTTGGCTGAATGCCTGAAAGATACGCCATGCAAAATCAACCTGATTCCATGGAACCCGTTCCCGGGCGCACCATACGGCCGCAGCTCCAACAGCCGTATCGATCGTTTCTCTAAAGTGCTGATGAGCTATGGTTTCACCACCATTGTTCGCAAGACACGCGGCGACGATATCGACGCGGCATGTGGTCAGTTGGCGGGGGAAGTGATCGACCGTACCAAACGCACTATGCGTAAACGTATGCAGGGCGAACCTATTGCCGTAAAAGCTGTTTGATTGTAGATGGCGATTTGCCGCGCTGGGCGAGGGTGCCTGGCGCGGTATAAAAAACGGGCAAAAGTGCATGAACAGTCAATAACGTGGCCTAATACATCATTCAGCATAATAATTACGGTGCGTTTCTGGCGGCTTTAAGGCAGTATGTAGCGTCGCAACAACAGTTTAGTTGTGCCCATTTCGTAAAGTTAACGGACAGCCAGCCAAAGGCTGACTATGGTTAACTAACCGGCGAGTCCGGTAGCCCGTAAAAATGCCAGCTAGCGCTAACAGCATGGCGGGAATCGGGAATTTTTACTGAGGGCTAGCCTTCAGGTATCAGATTTGTTTCGCGGTGCGAGTCAATCTGACGTAGCGGAGACGCTGCGGTACAGGACTTGTGCCAAATTCTTTAATTTGAACAGTACCAGCAGTTGTAGCTAATGAATACTGAAGCCACTAACGAATCAAATGCAGCACAAACCACAGGCCAGCGTTTACGTAATGCACGTGAGCAAATGGGGCTCAGCCAGCAGGCTGTGGCCGAACGCCTGTGCCTGAAAGTTTCCACCGTCAGGGATATCGAAGACGACAAGGCGCCTGCCGAGCTGGCGTCTACTTTCCTGCGTGGCTATATCCGCTCTTATGCGCGACTGGTTCGTATTCCTGAAGAAGAGCTGTTGCCGATGATGGCGAAACAGGCACCGATTAAGGCAGCCAAAGTTGAGCCGATGCAAAGCTTCTCTCTTGGTAAGCGTCGTAAAAAGCGCGACGGCTGGCTGATGAGCTTTACCTGGCTGATTCTGTTCGTGGTGATTGGCCTGACCGGCGCATGGTGGTGGCAAAATCACAAAGCGCAGCAGGAAGAGCTGTCGACCATGGCCGATCAATCTTCCACCGAACTTTCAACCAGCGGCGGCCAGTCTGTGCCGCTGAACACCGGCAGTGATACGCCTGCCGATGCAACATCTACTACATCAACACCTGCGCAACCTGTTGAACTGCCTACGCCAGTGGAGAACACCGCTTCTTCTTCTGCGCCAGCTCAGCAAAACGCTACTGCAAATGCGGCTCAGCAATCTGCCGTTGTGGCGCCAAGCCAGGCACCTGTTGATAACGCCCAGACAACGCCAGCCCCAACCGCAGGCCAACTGCCAACCGATCAGGCTGGCGTGAATCAGACTGCGGATGCCTCTCAGGGGCTGTCTATGCACTTCACCGCTGACTGCTGGCTGGAAGTGACTGACGCCAGCGGCAAAAAGCTGTTTAGCGGCCTGCAGCGCAAAGATGCGAAGCTCGATTTAGCGGGTAAAGCGCCTTATAAACTGAAAATTGGCGCACCGTCAGCAGTACAGGTTCAATATCAGGGCAAACCTGTGGACCTGAGTCGCTTTATCAGAACTAACCAGGTTGCACGTCTCACTGTCGGTGCTGAATAATCAGCGCCAGTTCAGACGCGTAATTGTGGAGATTTACCATGCATAATGCCGCACCCATCCAACGTCGCAAATCCAAGCGGATCTACGTCGGTAATGTGCCAATCGGCGATGGTGCCCCTATCGCCGTTCAGTCGATGACCAATACGCGCACCACCGATGTGGAAGCCACGGTTAATCAAATCAAAGCATTAGAACGCGTGGGTGCCGACATCGTTCGTGTATCCGTGCCGACAATGGACGCCGCAGAGGCGTTTAAGCTTATCAAGCAGCAGGTCAGCGTCCCGCTGGTCGCCGATATTCACTTCGATTACCGTATTGCGCTTAAAGTCGCAGAGTACGGCGTTGATTGCCTGCGTATTAACCCCGGCAACATCGGCAACGAAGAGCGTATTCGCTCGGTGGTTGACTGCGCACGCGATAAAAACATTCCTATCCGTATCGGCGTGAATGCCGGTTCTCTGGAAAAAGATCTGCAGGAAAAATACGGCGAGCCGACGCCTCAGGCGCTGCTCGAATCCGCCATGCGCCACGTCGATCATCTGGATCGTCTCAACTTCGATCAGTTTAAGGTGAGCGTAAAAGCGTCAGACGTATTCCTGGCCGTTGAGTCTTATCGCCTGCTGGCAAAACAGATCGATCAGCCGCTGCACCTCGGGATCACCGAAGCGGGCGGCGCGCGAGCGGGTTCTGTCAAATCCGCTATCGGCCTCGGTCTGCTGCTCTCTGAAGGGATCGGTGACACGCTGCGCATTTCCCTGGCGGCAGATCCGGTGGAAGAGATCAAAGTGGGCTTCGACATCCTTAAGTCGCTGCGCATTCGCTCCCGTGGGATCAACTTTATCGCCTGTCCAACTTGCTCACGTCAGGAGTTTGACGTTATCGGGACGGTAAACGCCCTGGAGCAGCGCCTGGAAGACATTATCACCCCGATGGACGTTTCCATTATCGGCTGCGTGGTGAATGGCCCGGGTGAAGCGCTGGTTTCCACGCTTGGGGTGACCGGCGGCAATAAAAAAAGTGGTTTCTACGAAGATGGCGTCCGCCAGCGAGATCGTATGGACAACGACGACATGATTGCGCAGCTTGAAGCGCGTATTCGTGCCAAAGCCAGCATGCTGGATGAAAAACAGCGTATTGATATCCAACAGCTGGAAAAATAATGCGAAGCATGGGAAGCACAGGGCTTCCCGTGTATGATTGAGCCCGCACGGCCGTTTACCTGAGTAAGTGGCCTGATTTCGGGTTCATTTTTTGTATATAAAGCAGAGAACAAACGTGGCAAAAAATATTCAAGCCATTCGCGGCATGAACGATTACCTGCCGGGCGAAACCGCCATCTGGCAGCGTATTGAAGGCATTCTTAAGCAGGTGCTCGCGAGCTACGGTTACAGCGAAATCCGTTTGCCGATTGTAGAGCAGACCCCGTTATTCAAACGCGCTATCGGTGAAGTCACCGACGTGGTTGAAAAAGAGATGTATACCTTTGAGGATCGCAACGGCGACAGCCTGACCCTGCGTCCTGAGGGCACCGCGGGCTGCGTGCGTGCCGGTATCGAACATGGTCTTCTGTACAATCAGGAACAGCGTTTGTGGTACATCGGGCCGATGTTCCGCCACGAACGGCCTCAGAAAGGGCGTTACCGCCAGTTTAATCAGCTGGGTGTGGAAGTGTTTGGCCTGAACGGTCCGGATATCGACGCCGAGCTTATCATGCTGACCGCTCGCTGGTGGCGCGCGCTGGGTATTGACCAGCACGTCAGCCTGGAGCTGAACTCCATCGGTTCTCTGGAAGCGCGCGCTAACTACCGTGATGCGCTGGTTGCTTTCCTGGAACAGCATAAAGAGAAGCTGGACGAAGACTGCAAACGCCGCATGTACAGCAACCCGCTGCGCGTGCTGGACTCCAAAAATCAGGACGTTCAGGCTCTGCTGAACGACGCGCCTCAGTTGGGCGATTACCTGGATGAACAGTCCCGCGAGCATTTCGCCGGTCTGTGCCAGTTCCTGGATGCGGCAGGCATTGCTTACACCGTTAACCAGCGCCTGGTTCGCGGCCTGGATTACTACAACCGCACCGTGTTTGAGTGGGTGACCAATAGCCTGGGCTCTCAGGGTACCGTGTGTGCCGGTGGCCGCTACGATGGTCTGGTGGAGCAGCTTGGCGGGCGCGCGGCGCCAGCGGTTGGCTTTGCCATGGGCCTCGAACGCCTTGTTTTACTGGTTCAGGCGATTAATCCTGAATTTAAAGCAGAATCCGTTGTCGATATGTACCTGATATCTTCAGGTCAGGGAACGCAGGGCGCGGCAATGCTGCTGGCTGAAAAGCTACGTGACCAGGTGCCGGCCCTGAAATTGATGACTAACTACGGCGGCGGTAACTTCAAGAAGCAGTTCGTTCGTGCCGACAAGTGGGGCGCTCGCGTTGCACTGGTGCTGGGCGAAGATGAAGTCGCTAAAGGCGAAGTCGTGGTTAAGAATTTACGCACAGGTGAGCAACAAAACGTCGCGCAAGCCGACGCTGCCGCCCATCTGCAGGCGTTACTGGGTTAATTACCCGGTGATTATTCGTTAAGGAGAAGGACTGCGTGGAAGTTTACGAGAACGAAAACGATCAGATGGAAGCGGTTAAACGCTTCTTTGCGGAAAACGGCAAAGCGCTGGTAGTCGGGGTTGTGCTGGGTATCGGCGCTCTGGTGGGCTGGCGTTACTGGAACGGTCACCAGGACGACTCCATGCGTGAAGCCTCCCTGGCTTACCAGAATGTGACCAGCGCGGTGAAAGCAGACCAGCCGCAAACGCTGGAAGCGGTCGAGAAATTTGCCGCTGATAACAAAAACACCTACGGCGCGCTGGCGGCGTTAGAGCTGGCGCAGCAGTTCGTGGATAAAAACGAGCTGGATAAAGCGGCAACGCAGCTGCAAAACGGCCTTAGCAGCACCAAAGATGCGAACATGCAGGCGCTGATCAATCTGCGTCTGGCTCGCATTCAGATTCAGCAGAAACAGGCTGATGCCGCGCTGAAAACCCTGAATAGCGTAAAAGGCGAAGGCTGGGTAGCGATGGTTGCCGACCTGCGCGGCGAAGCGCTGCTCAGTAAAGGGGATAAGCAGGGCGCTCGTGATGCGTGGAGCAAAGGTTCACAGACCAATGCTTCTCCGGCCCTGCGTGAAATGATGCAGATGAAAATCAATAATTTGTCCAGCTAAGAGGGACCCGATGCAATTGCGTAAACTATTTGTGCCTGGGCTGCTCTCCTTGACGCTGCTCAGCGGCTGCTCCCTGTTCAGCGGCGAAGAAGATGTGGTTAAAATGTCCCCGCTGCCAACGGTGGAAAATCAGTTCACTCCGGCAAAAGCGTGGAGCACGTCCGTGGGTGATGGAATCGGTGATTTCTACTCTAACCTGCATCCGGCGTGGCAGGGCAGCACCATTTATGCTGCTGACCGTCGCGGTACCGTGAAAGCGCTGAATGCGGATGACGGCAAAGAAGAGTGGAAGGTCGATCTCTCTGAGAAAACCGGCTTCTTCTCCAGCAATATTCCTGCTCTGCTGTCCGGCGGCCTGACCGTTGACGGCGGCCACGTTTATGTTGGCACCGAAAAAGCGAAAGTCTTCGCCCTGAACACCTCCGACGGCAGCATCGCCTGGCAGGCAAAAGTGGCTGGCGAAGCGCTGTCTCGCCCGGTTGTGAGCGACGGCGTGGTGCTGATTCATACCAGCAACGGTATGCTGCAGGCGCTGAACGAAGCTGACGGCGCGGTAAAATGGAGCGTTAACCTCGATATGCCTGCGCTGTCCCTGCGCGGTGAATCGGCTCCGGCCACCGCCTTTGGTGCCGCTATTGTCGGCGGAGATAACGGCCGCGTAAGCGCCGTGCTGATGCAGCAGGGCCAGCTTATCTGGCAGCAGCGTATCTCCCAGGCGACTGGCGCGACAGAAATTGACCGCCTGAGCGACGTGGATACTACGCCGGTTATCGTGAATGGCGTGGTTTATGCTCTGGCTTACAACGGCAACCTGACGGCGCTGGATCTGCGTTCCGGCCAGATCATGTGGAAACGTGAGATGGGCTCGGTGAACGACTTCATCGTGGACGGGAACCGCATTTACCTGGTGGATCAGAATGACCGCGTTGTTGCGCTGAACGTAGACGGCGGCGTAACGCTGTGGACGCAAAGCGATCTGCTGCACCGCAACCTGACCGCGCCAGTGCTGTACAATGGCTACCTGGTCGTTGGCGACAGCGAAGGCTACATGCACTGGATCAACAACGATGATGGGCGCTTTGTTGCCCAGCAGAAAGTGGACAGCTCCGGCTTCCAGACGACGCCAGTGGTTGCCAGCGACAAACTGCTTATCCAGGCAAAAGACGGCACGCTGTACGCCATCAAACGCTAAACTTGTCGGATAATCGTCACGTTTGAAACGGTTCCCGTAGTTCGGGAGCCGTTTTGGCTTTTTAAAAACAGCCGAAAATTGACGCTGTTTTATTAATAAATTTTGAGTAATGAGGCTTTTATAATGGTACCTGTGGTCGCGCTTGTTGGGCGCCCTAACGTCGGTAAATCGACCCTGTTTAACCGCTTAACGCGTACCCGCGATGCGCTGGTTGCGGATTTTCCGGGGCTGACTCGCGATCGCAAGTACGGTCGTGCGGAAGTCGAAGGCCGCGAGTTTATCTGTATTGATACCGGCGGTATCGATGGCACGGAAGACGGTGTGGAAACGCGCATGGCCGAGCAGTCGCTGCTGGCGATTGAAGAGGCGGATGTTGTGCTGTTCATGGTGGATGCACGTGCGGGCCTGATGCCTGCCGATGAAGCCATCGCTCAGCACCTGCGCTCCCGCCAGAAGCCAACTTTCCTGGTAGCGAACAAGACCGACGGTCTTGACCCGGACCAGGCGGTGATTGACTTCTACTCTCTGGGCCTCGGCGAAATCCACCCGATTGCGGCTTCCCATGGCCGCGGTGTGACCAGCCTGCTGGAACACGTTCTGGTGCCGTGGATGGACGATATCGACCCGCGCGAACAGCCGGCAGAGATGGACGAGGACGAAGCCTACTGGGCCGCGTTTAACGCCAAAAACGGCATTGTGTCCGATGACGAAGAGTTTGAGGAAGAAGAGGAGGAAGAAGCCTTCAATCCTCAGGATCTGCCTATCAAGCTCGCTATCGTTGGCCGTCCTAACGTAGGTAAGTCTACGCTAACTAACCGTATCCTCGGCGAAGAACGCGTTGTCGTTTATGACATGCCGGGCACCACCCGCGACAGCATCTATATCCCGATGGAGCGTGACGAGCGTGAATTCGTGCTGATTGATACTGCGGGCGTGCGTAAGCGCGGGAAAATTACTGACACGGTAGAAAAATTCTCGGTAATCAAAACTCTGCAAGCGATCGAAGATGCGAACGTTGTGCTGCTGGTTATCGATGCCCGCGAAGGCATTTCCGATCAGGATCTCTCGCTGCTGGGCTTCATCCTGAATAGTGGGCGCTCACTGGTTATCGTGGTCAACAAGTGGGATGGCCTGAGCAACGAAGTTCGCGAGCAGGTAAAAGAGACGCTGGACTACCGTCTGGGCTTTATCGACTTCGCCCGTGTGCACTTCATCTCCGCTTTGCACGGCAGCGGCGTAGGTAACCTGTTCGAATCCGTGCGTGAAGCCTACGACAGCTCCACGCGTCGCGTAAGCACCGCGCTGCTGACCCGCATCATGAACATGGCTGCAGAAGACCATCAGCCACCGCTGGTGCGTGGCCGTCGCGTTAAGCTGAAATACGCGCACGCCGGTGGCTATAACCCGCCAATCGTGGTGATTCACGGTAACCAGGTAAAAGACCTGCCGGACTCCTACAAGCGTTATCTGATGAACTACTTCCGCAAATCGCTGGACGTGATGGGGACGCCAATCCGCATTCAGTTCAAGGAAGGGGAAAACCCGTTTGCCGGGAAACGTAACACCCTGACGCCGAACCAGATGCGTAAGCGTAAGCGTCTCATCAAGCACATCAAGAAAAGTAAGTAATTCGGACGGGAGCATTAAGCTCCCGTTTTACTATATGGAGATACCACATGGAACTGAATTGCCCGGCGTGTAAAAGCGAACTGAAACAAACGGACGATGGGGCACACTGCGATGCCTGCGGGAAGGACTTCCGCCTCGAAGCGCTTTGCCCGGACTGCCATAAGCCGCTGCAGGTGTTGAAAGCGTGTGGCGCGGTGGATTATTTCTGCCAGAACGGCCACGGGCTGATTTCTAAAAAGCGCGTGGAATTTATTCCCGCCGCGCTCTGAGTGGCCTATTCATTTTTCGCCGCGGGCTTGCGCTTCCGCGGTGCTTTCACCGGTTTAATGCCCGTGACCTGACTCTCGACCCAGCCATCATCCAGACGCGTGGTTAGCGTGTCCCCAGACTTCACCTGTTTGGTTTTCTTCAGCACTTTGCCGTCTTCGGCGGTGGTCACGCTGTAGCCGCGCGCGAGCGTCGCCAGCGGGCTGACGGCTTCCAGCTGGGCGAGCGCGGTGCCAAAGCGTTGTTTCGTCTGGCTAAGCTGAGCGCTTACTAACTGCGACAGGCGGTATTCCAGCTGCTGTAAGCGAGACTGGGCGCGGTGAATGCGGGGCTGAGGCTGCTGCTGGTTCAGGCGCTGGCTAAGGCGCAGCTGCTGCTGACTCGCCCGGCGCATTTTGCCGTCCATTGCCACGGTCAGACGCTGGCGCAGGCGCTCAAGCGTGGTTTGCTGGCGGGCTAAACGTAGCTGAGGATGCTGCTGCTGCAGGCGGTGGTGTAGCTGGGTAAACCGCCGTGAGCGCTGGGCGAGGTAATAGTCCATCGCCATTTCCATACGCTGCTGCTGGGACTGGATTTGGCGCAGTAACTCCGTCTGATTACGGCTGACGATTTCTGCTGCGGCGGACGGCGTCGGCGCACGTAGATCAGCGACAAAATCGGCGATCGTGACGTCAGTTTCATGCCCTACGGCACTAACAACGGGGATCTTGCTTGCGAAAATTGCCCGCGCAACCCGCTCATCGTTAAAGCTCCACAGGTCTTCCAGCGAGCCGCCGCCGCGCCCGACAATCAGCACGTCACATTCGTTACGCAGGTTGGCTAACTCAATGGCGCGCACAATCTGCAGCGGGGCGTCTGCGCCCTGAACGGCGGTCGGGTAGATGATTGCCGGCAGCGACGGATCGCGGCGCTGTAATACATGCAGCACGTCATGCAGGGCCGCACCAGTTTTAGAGGTAATCACGCCGACCTGGCGAGCCGGAGCGGGCAGGGGCTGCTTGTGCAACGGGTCGAAAAGCCCTTCGGCGCTCAGCTTCTGTTTCAACTGCTCGTACTGCTGCTGCAACAGCCCTTCACCGGCGGGCTGCATGCTTTCGACAATGATCTGGTAGTCGCCGCGCGGTTCGTAAAGCGTGATGTTAGCGCGCACTAACACCTGCTGGCCGTGCTGCGGGCGGAAGGTCACGCGGCGGTTGCTGTTGCGGAACATCGCGCAGCGCACCTGGGCGGTATCGTCCTTTAGCGTGAAGTACCAGTGGCCCGATGAAGGCTGGCTTAAGTTAGAGATTTCACCGCTGATCCAGACCTGCCCCATTTCCTGCTCAAGCAGCAAACGCACCGTCTGATTCAGGCGAGAAACGGTAAAAATTGAGGGGGAATTTTGTGTCGACATGTGAGCTGGATCAAATTCTAAATCAGCAGGTTATTAGGTCGATACTACCTTCCGTTTCGCTATTAGCAAGGAGTTTTGCGAAAAAAGTGTGGATGCAATCGCTTACGCTCTGTATAATGCCGCGGCAATATTTTATCTGTTCTCATTCACCCCCAGGTTGAGATATTGCCATGCTACGTATCGCTAAAGAAGCACTGACGTTTGACGACGTTCTCCTCGTTCCCGCTCATTCCACCGTTCTGCCGAACACGGCCGACCTCAGCACTCAGCTGACCAAAACTATTCGTCTGAATATCCCTATGCTGTCCGCAGCGATGGATACCGTGACGGAAGCGCGTCTGGCTATCGCTCTGGCGCAGGAAGGTGGCCTTGGTTTCATTCACAAAAACATGTCCATTGAGCGCCAGGCTGAAGAAGTTAAGCGCGTGAAGAAACACGAAAGTGGCGTGGTTACTGACCCGCAAACCGTGCTGCCAACCACCACCCTGCGTGAAGTGAAAGAATTAACCGAGCGTAACGGCTTTGCCGGCTACCCGGTCGTCACCGAAGACAACGAGCTGGTGGGTATCATCACCGGTCGTGACGTGCGCTTTGTGACCGACCTGGCCCAGCCAGTTAGCGTGTACATGACCCCGAAAGAGCGTCTGGTTACCGTGAAAGAGGGCGAAGCGCGCGACGTCGTGCTGTCTAAAATGCACGAAAAACGCGTTGAGAAAGCGCTGGTTGTAGACGCTGGCTTCCACCTGCGCGGCATGATCACCGTAAAAGACTTCCAGAAAGCAGAGCGTAAACCTAACGCCTGTAAAGATGAGCAGGGCCGTCTGCGCGTTGGGGCTGCGGTTGGCGCAGGCGCAGGCAACGAAGAGCGCGTTGACGCGCTGGTCGCTGCTGGCGTTGATATTCTGCTGATTGACTCCTCTCACGGCCACTCCGAAGGCGTTCTGCAACGTATTCGTGAAACCCGTGCTAAATATCCTGACCTGCAAATCATCGGCGGTAACGTAGCAACCGCCGCTGGTGCTCGCGCCCTGGCCGAAGCTGGCTGTAGCGCGGTGAAGGTTGGGATCGGTCCTGGCTCCATCTGTACCACTCGTATTGTTACCGGCGTAGGTGTACCGCAGATCACCGCCGTGGCTGACGCGGTTGAAGCGCTGGAAGGCACCGGTATTCCGGTTATCGCTGACGGCGGTATCCGCTTCTCCGGTGACATCGCGAAAGCCATCGCCGCTGGCGCAGCTGCCGTAATGGTTGGCGGTATGCTGGCAGGTACCGAAGAGTCTCCGGGCGAAATCGAACTGTACCAGGGCCGTGCGTTCAAATCCTACCGCGGCATGGGTTCTCTGGGCGCGATGTCCAAAGGCTCTTCTGACCGTTACTTCCAGACCGACAACGCTGCAGACAAACTGGTGCCGGAAGGTATCGAAGGTCGCGTAGCGTACAAAGGCCGTCTGAAAGAGATCGTTCACCAGCAGATGGGCGGCCTGCGTTCCTGCATGGGCCTGACCGGCTGTGGTACTATCGACCTGCTGCGCACCAAAGCAGAATTCGTACGTATCAGCGGCGCGGGCATCCAGGAAAGCCACGTTCATGACGTGACGATCACCAAAGAGTCCCCGAACTACCGTATGGGTTCTTAATCTTTATGCACCCGGCTTTATGCCGGGTGTTTTTGTTTTGTATCACTTGCCTCGGAATTAACGTCAATGACGGAAAACATTCATAAACATCGCATTTTGATCCTCGACTTCGGCTCTCAGTACACTCAGCTGGTGGCGCGCCGCGTCCGTGAGCTGGGCGTTTACTGCGAACTGTGGGCCTGGGATGTTACCGAAGCTCAAATTCGTGAGTTCAACCCAAGCGGCATCATCCTTTCCGGCGGCCCGGAAAGCACTACCGAAGCAAACAGCCCGCGTGCACCTGAGTACGTGTTCGAAGCCGGTGTGCCGGTGTTCGGCGTTTGCTACGGCATGCAGACCATGGCCATGCAGCTGGGCGGCCACGTTGAAAGCTCTACCGAGCGTGAATTCGGCTACGCGCAGGTAGAAGTGAAAACCGACAGCGCGCTGGTTCGCGGCATCGAAGACTCCCTGAGCGCAGCCGGTCAACCGCTGCTGGACGTCTGGATGAGCCACGGCGACAAAGTCACCGCCATCCCGTCTGACTTCGTGACCGTTGCCAGCACCGAAACCTGCCCGTTTGCCATTATGGCCAACGAAGAAAAACGCTTCTACGGCGTGCAGTTCCACCCGGAAGTGACCCACACCCGTCAGGGCCAGCGTCTGCTGGAGCGTTTTGTGCTGGAAATCTGCGGCTGTGAAGCGCTGTGGACCCCGGCAAAAATCATCGAAGATGCTATCGTTCGCATCCGCGAGCAGGTGGGTGATGACAAGGTTATCCTCGGCCTGTCCGGCGGCGTTGACTCCTCCGTGACCGCGATGCTGCTGCACCGCGCCATCGGCAAAAACCTGACCTGCGTGTTCGTGGACAACGGCCTGCTGCGCCTGAACGAAGCCCAGCAGGTGATGGACATGTTCGGCGACCACTTCGGCCTGAACATCGTTCACGTTGAAGGCGAAAACCGCTTCCTGAGCGCGCTGGCGGGCGAAAACGACCCGGAAGCCAAGCGTAAGATAATCGGCCGCGTGTTCGTGGAAGTGTTCGACGAAGAAGCGCTGAAGCTGGAAGACGTTAAATGGCTGGCGCAGGGCACCATCTACCCTGACGTTATCGAGTCTGCGGCCTCCGCGACCGGGAAAGCACACGTCATCAAATCTCACCACAACGTGGGCGGCCTGCCGAAAGAGATGAAGATGGGCCTGGTTGAGCCGCTGCGCGAGCTGTTCAAAGACGAAGTGCGTAAGATCGGTCTCGAGCTGGGCCTGCCGTACGACATGCTTTACCGCCACCCGTTCCCAGGCCCAGGCCTTGGCGTTCGCGTGCTGGGCGAAGTGAAGAAAGAGTACTGCGACCTGCTGCGCCGCGCCGACGCTATCTTCATCGAAGAGCTGCACAAAGCCGACCTGTACAACAAAGTGAGCCAGGCGTTCACCGTGTTCCTGCCGGTCCGTTCCGTGGGCGTAATGGGCGATGGCCGCAAGTACGACTGGGTTGTTTCCCTCCGTGCGGTAGAAACCATCGACTTCATGACCGCACACTGGGCGCACCTGCCGTATGACTTCCTCGGCCGCGTGTCCAACCGCATCATCAACGAAGTGAACGGCATCTCCCGCGTGGTTTACGATATCTCCGGCAAGCCGCCGGCGACGATTGAGTGGGAATAATCACTCTCTTAATTGACTAGATGTGCTGAAAGCCCGCGATTGCGGGCTTTTTTATATTTGTCTTCCCTTACTTATGCAGCTTCATCCCTTTTATCACCTTATCCACCATCTTCTTCGGGCCGCGCATTGCCAGGCCGACCAGGTTCATGCTGTCGGCATCTTCCGCTTTGAACACTTCCCGGTTGGCTGCATCATGCCCGGTGGAAAACATGGCGTGCACGTATGGGATCAGGGTTAGCTCGCGCTCCAGGCCTTTACGGTGAGCGGTTTGCAGCCCGGCGAGATCGGATTCGAAAATCAGCATCGGCTGGCCGGACAAATTGCCGTATTCGCGGCCTTTCGCATCTATGTAGGGCGCGCCCATGATTTCCGGGGAGGAGGCGGCCACGCCGGTGCCGAGAAACGCCACCACGTTCAGGCGCTGCCAGGTGGGTAAATCGTCGCGTACGATAAAGGCAATTTTGGTATCAAACATCTGTCCTGCTTCTCCGTTCATCTTTCTGAGAAAGCATCATCGAAGATAACAGGGCGGTCAGTATAGAACGTTTGTGCAGCGGCGCTGGTAAGCGACAGGGGAGAGGCGATAGGCGCGCTGGAACCAGCGTCCCATATGGCTTTGGTCGGCAAATCCGGTTTGTGAGGCGACCAGCGCTGGCTCTTTCCCCTGCGCCAGCAGCGAACGGGCAGTGCGCAGGCGGAGTCGCACCAGGTAAGCGTGGGGCGACTGGCCAAATGCCTGCTTAAACTGGCGGTTGAGCCGGAACCTGTCGATGCCGGAGTGCAGCGCGAGTTCGTCGAGGCCGATGTCCAGATGCATACGATCGTGAAGATAATTCCGGACTTCATGCATTTGCCGAAGCGCATCGTTTGAGGTGGAAGGCGGCCTGAGGCTGATGTGACGAGAAAGCAGGGCGATAAGGTGGTCGAGCGTCTGGTCGCGGGCGAGTCGCCCTTCGCGATGGTGAACGGCAAAAAACGCCTGCTGAATAGCAATGCTTAGCTGCGGGTCGTCCGCCAGGGTGTTATGGAAAGCGGCTTCCAGCGTGGCGATGTTGCCCAGCCCGCGGCGCTGCATGTGCTCGCCCACCCAGACTTGCGGCAGGTAGAGCATCGCGTAAGTAAAGCCTTCGGCTTCGGGAGCGTGGCCGTCGTGCACCGCGCCGGGTTCAATCAGAATGGCTCTGCCCGGATGGCTGGTGTGCGTGGTGCGGTGGCAGTTAAAGCGCTGGAGCCCCTGCTGCGTAACGCCGACAAGCACTTCGTCGTGATCGTGCGCGTCGTAAGCGTGGCCGGAGAAATGGGCGTTAATGCTCTCGATGCCGCTCTCTTCATCGCGATTGATATCAACCCAGTCGCTGCTTGTTTTGTCGCGCGTTATCATCAATCAGGCCTCGCTTTAAAACGAATTCGGTTTCCGAAAGAGGAGCAGGCTACTCGATGCCATAGAAAAGGAAGTTAAGCGCCGCTTTTATTGTATTTTCATGTTCAGCCGCGCTGCAGTGTTCTGCGCCCAGGACCCGTTCAGGGATGCTCGCGAGTTCATGAGTCATCACAATAAAATCTTCACCGGCCAGATGAATGGATGGGGTGAGTTTGTCCGTGCGTGGCCCTTTATAGTTTTCAGCAGGGAATAAAGGAATGACGACTCGGGTGTTTCTACGCCCAATGATGTTGCTCTGAACATTCAATAAATACGGGTAAGCCGTTGGCTTTCCCGTATTTTTGTAGACGGTGAATTGCATGATTAGAACGTCCTGTAGGTGTCGGATAAAAGGCCGTTTTCTTCCGTGAGCTGGTTCAGATAGTCGATTGCGGCTTCGTTTTCTTTCTTCCAGCGAGCGGCTTCAATCTCCTTGATTTCGGCTTTTAGCGCTTTACGCAACGTTTGTGACAAGTTGATTCCTGCCGCTTTGGCTTCCTGAATCAGATCTGGCTCCAGTGTGACGGTGACGGTTTTTTTCACTCGTATACTTGCTGATGCAGGCATGGCTCCTCCTCAAGAACTGTGCTTTTGTATGTGTTAATAACGCATACAGTAGCACATATACTGTATGGCTAAAATATCACCAAATGTCTTTGGTTAAAAATCGACTTCATGTCCGGGTTTCAAGCCCGCTATATAAATCCCGATTGATCTGTTAAAACATCTGGCGATCCGACTCCGGCAAAAGTTAAACAAGACTGAGGTAACGAGCACCATGAATAAAGCAGATCATCTCCAGGCAGTCACGGCCAAAGCCAGGGCGATCATGGCACGGAACAATATCGAGGCTTTGGTGGTGACCACCCCGGACAACTTTTGCCATGTCACCGGGTTAGCCAGTTTCTTTATGTACACCTTCCGCCACACCGGCGCGGCGCTGGCGGTCATTTTCCGGGATGAGAAGCTGCCTTCGTTGATCGTGATGAACGAGTTTGAGGCGGCTGGCCTGCAGTTTGATCTGGCGAACTATGAGCTGAAGACCTTCCCGGTTTGGGTGGATGTCGACGAGCCTTTTAACCCGCAGCGGGTGGTGAAAGAGCGGCCGATTGGCCCACCGGTGGAGGCCGTTTTCAAGCTGCTCAAGTCCACATTGGCGGATGCGGGCGTGCTGGATAAAAACATCGCTATCGAGCTGAATGCGATGAGCAACGGCGGCAAGCAGACGCTGGATAAGGTGATCCCGAATCTACGGCTGGTGGACTCCACGGCAATCTTTAATGAGCTACGGATGGTCAAAAGCCCGTGGGAGATAGCCTTCCTGCGTAAAAGCGCGCAGATCACCGAGTATGGCATCAGTGAAGCTTTTAAGACGATTGGCGTGGGCTGTTCGGCGTGGGATCTCACCGCCGCCTACAAAGCAGCCGTGATGCAGCACCCGGAGACCAACCTGTCGCGCTTCCATTTGATCTCGGTGGGCGATGATTTTGCCCCAAAACTCATCCCGAGCCGCGAACCCGTTAAACCGGGGGATTTGATCAAATTTGACTGCGGCGTGGATGTCGCCGGGTACGGGGCGGATTTGGCGCGAACCGTGGTGTTCGGGCAGCCAACGGCCATGGCCGAGCGAATCTACCAAACCATTTTGCAGGGCCACGAGCATATGCTCAGCCTGATTGGCCCGGGCATAAAGCTCAGCCATGTGTTTAACGACACGATGAGTAAAATCAAGGCCAATGGCTTGCCGCACTATAATCGCGGCCATTTAGGGCACGGCGATGGGCTGTTCTTAGGCCTGGAAGAGGCGCCGTTCGTGAGCGCTGCGGCAACCGAAACCTTCGAACCGGGCATGGTCTTTAGCGTGGAAACGCCTTACTACGGCATCGGCGTCGGGGCGATCATGCTGGAAGATATGTTGCTCATCACCGATGACGGCTATGAATTGTTTAGCCAGTTACCGAGGACGCTACAGCGTTTTGAGTAAGCTTAATTCGGGGCATTAAGATGCCCCGTTAATCTCTTAATTAAGATATTATTGTGAATTCGTATTGTCAGCTTTGCTAAATTAATTATCTTAATTTTGTAATGGTTGGATAGTACATTGCATTATTAAAAATAAAGGAACCTGCGAGATTAATTTGTACATAAAGGGATTGTAAATAATGCCCGATAATACCAAGCGGTTCCTTTAGGTCAAAAATAACGGATTTTAGTATAAGCGGCTGACATCTACCATTTTTGCATGGGCGAGAGAATATTCAGCAGGCCTCAGTCTCATTCTTTGCTTAGCTAAATTCATTGCCTGCTGACTGGCGCCAGAAAAATCCTTCGGATTTTGCCCCTCGGAGATACCGCAGCCTTTTTGATAGTGAAAGTTGAATGTTTTGGGGATAACGCCAGAGTAATACTCATTTGAATACTCGGCGCTGCCTCCCTGCGCTTTGATAAAGCTGACAATATCATTCCCTATGTGGCTGCTGGGAGGGGAACACCGGACGTAGCTTTGTTTACCGTCGCCGCCAAAGACCGTTGCTTTAAGGCTGCTCATGCTGATGTTTTTAGCGGCTAAAGCATTCTTAATTTCTCTTAAATTTTGCTGCAGCCCGACTTCTGAATCAAAATGCGCGCAGAGAAGGTAATCATGCTGCTCTGATACGGCATAAAGCCCCAGGCAGGTTTGTATTGCCGGCATGGAAAGATCAAGCCCTTCTTTTTTGAACAGACCATATTGGCCCTGTAATACGACGACTCTCATATAATTAATTTCCCTATTAGATGAAATACCCGCGCAAAGAATATAGCAATCTAAAAAGAATGACACGTAACCATTAGTGAGATATTTCTGTAAAACGCCAGATGCCGAATCAGAATAAATACAGAGCAATCGGGCGTAAATAACTTGTCCTGCCTCAGCTAAAAAATGCCAGCTTCACCGCAAATATCGCCAGGAACAGGCCGGTGGCTTTCCCCAGCAGATAAACCATGCCCGGCCGCGAACGCACTTTCTCTGCAAGCGAAGTCGTCAGGAAGATCATTATCGAACAGTAGATAAAGGTCAGCGCGGCGGCAGTACCGGCCAGAATAGCGAACGTCGGGATCCCCAGGCTGCGCGCCGGGTCGATAAACAGCGGCAGAAACATCACGTAAAACAGAATGGGTTTGGGGTTCATCAGAGTAATGACCATGCCCTGCAAAAACGGCGTTCTTTTACCGGTCACCGGCGGCGGCGGGGCGCTGGTTTTCGCTTTCATCAGCAGCTGCACACCCATCCATAGCAGGTAAGCGGCACCCAGCCACTTGATGACCTGGAAAGCATGCGGCGAGGATTCGAGCAGTGCAGCCACGCCCGCGATAGCCAGCCACAGCAGCACCTGGTCACCCAGAATAATCCCCATCAGGCAGAGATAGCCGCTGCGCGCGCCGCCTTTGCTGGCGCTGGTGATCAGGATCAGATTCCCGGGGCCGGGAATGATTAACAGCAGGATGAAAGAGACGACAAAGGTGCCGTAATGAATGATGCCGGGCATGCTCAGGTTTTCCTTAAAGTGCTTAGTTCAGATGATGCATTCTTGCTTTTATGCGCCGTACTGGCTGGCTTTATGATGGGAAGGAAGGCCGGTAGGCGGCAACCGAAAAGCGTGATATGTTTTCCTTATCTATGAAGAATTTCGATTTGTCGAAAGCTGCTCTTTCCAATAACTGACTGAAAATATGGCCGGAATAAAGCTAAATCAGCTGGAAATGCTGATAGCCGTAGTGGAAAACAATGGTTTCAGCGCCGCAGCCGCAGCATTGGGCTGTACTCAGTCGCGCATCAGCCATGCGATTGCCGAACTGGAAAAACAGCTAAATGTGCGCCTGCTGCATCGCTCGCGCAGCGGCTGCGTGCCGACTGCCGCCTGCATGCAAATCCTCAAAGATGCGAAAAAAATCATGCAGCTTCTGGACGGTATTGAGCAGACAGCGGCGGAAGCGCCGCAGCTTGCCGGGCGCGTGCGGGTGGCCTGCTTCCGCAGCGCGATGGCGAACCTGTTGCCGCCTTACTTTGAGGCGCTGGCCACGGCGCTGCCCGATATTCATCTGGATATTGATGACAGCGCGACGGAATACCATCACCTCAACGACGCGGTGGTGTCCGGGCGGGCGGATATCGGCATTACCATTCAGGGCTACACGGACTCGCTGCACGGCGTGCCGTACATCAGCGATCCTTACGTACTGATGCTGCCCCGCAGCTTCCGCCTGCGGCAGCCTTTTAGCTGGCAGCAGCTGGAAAACCTGCCGTTTATCCAGCCGAACGCCAACACCTTAAGCCCCGCCGTGGAGCGCTGCCGTGAGATGGGGCTGCGTAATGAGGTGGTGCATAAGCTGGCCAGCGACAGCGGGATAGTCGGGCTGGTGAATCAGGGCCTGGGGTTTTCCATTATGCCGTGGCTGTCGGTGCTGCCGGTGCCGGAGAATATGCGCATTCTGGATTTGCCCCAGCCGCTGCGCCGCCATTTATTCATCGTCACCCGCCCCGAGCTGCGCCATGACAGAGTGATCGCCACGCTGATTAATTTCCTGCGCGATAAGGCGCTGATCCGCACGACCAGCGTCTGGCGCTCGGGCATGCTGGCTTTCGATTACTGATTGGCTTCCAGCCACTGGCTGGTCAGGGATATGGCCTGAGTGTCAAAGTCGATGCGCATCCGCACCCCGAGCGGGAGCGTCAGCATCGGGTGTGTGTGGCAGCAGTCAAAATCAGAGACGAGGGGGATCTCGCGGCCATTCAGCACTTCCCTCAGGATGTGCAGCGGCGTTTTTCCGCTGTCCTGGTCGTCAAACAGCTCGTGTCTGCCGAGCACAATGGCGGCGATGTGGTCGAACACGCCGCACAGTAAAAGATGGGAAAACTCCCTCTCCAGCTCAGCCGCGCTTTGCAGGCTGTCCTCGATAAACAGAATATCTCCCCGGTTGATATCGGGCATGTATTCGCTGCCCCAGATGCCGTAAAGCGTATTCAGGTTGCCGCCAATGACGCGGCCTTCTACCTTGCCTGTGCCCTCGAAGCACCAACTGCCCGGACGCAGAGTTTTCGCCCGGGATTGTGTTTCCCAGTCGAGCATTTCCTCGGTCCACGCTGCGGGCTGGCTCAGCGTGTACGGCAGTGCCTGAGGCCGGCTGAGAATATTGAGGAAATAGTCAAACGTGCTGTCGACCAGCGGAGGGAACTCACCCAAAGAAGCCACCACCGCCGGGCCATAAAAGGTAATCAGCCCAGTTCTTTGATAGATGCTCGCCAGCAGCGCGGTTACGTCCGAATAGCCGATGATGATTTTGGGATCTTTCATCAGCTGCGCGTAGTCGATATAAGGCAGCAGCGAGTTGCTGTTTAAGCCGCCGATGGCCGAAATAATGCAGCGCACGTTCGGGTCATGCAAAAGGGCATTAAACTCATCCGCCCGCTCGCGAATGGAGCCAGAACGCCAGTAATCCTTTTTGCCTGTCAGGCTGCCTTCCTGCAGACAGAACCCCTGCGACTCAATAAATGCTTTTGCCCTTTGGTAGCGCTGTGGGGCAAACGCGGTGGCCGCCGATGAGGGGGAAAACACGGCGATCGTGTCCCCCCCCGTTAATGGGCGGGCATAAATCTGCGGCATGGCGGCTTCTCCCTGTGGGTCAGTTATCGGCTGGCGGTAGCCGGGAAAACAAACTCAAACTCTTCCTGTTCAAACTCATCGGGCGCTTCCCACAGGCTGCTGGCGACTTCAAAAATCTCGTCCGGCACGACCATCGAGAAGGTTTCACCTTGTTCGGTATTGCGGCGCTGTACGCGCTCGCGGCGAACGCTTTTGGGCGCGTCGAGGACGTGTACGCAAAACGGAATGCCTTCTTCCTGCAGCTGGCGTAGCAGGGCTAACCTTGGGCCTTGCTGAATTAGGCCCAGCTCCAGCGCAATGCTGTTGGTGGCAAGCACCGTGCGGGCATAGCTCAGGATAAGCGCAATCAGCCGGTCTTTTCGTTCCACATACCAGGGCACAAAATTTCCGGCCGGGCGGTCGGGGCTGTAGAGCCGCACGAACCACTCGTCCAGCGCGATGTGGGTAAACCCGTCGGTTTTGGCCAGGGCTTTAGCGTAGGTCGATTTACCCGCACCAACCGGGCCTTCAATAAAGTGTATTTGGTTCATCGGATAAGCTTTTTGTAGGAGGAATTATCAGGCGCGTTTTGTCGCGTACTTAACGATAGTAGCGTGAGAAATGGCTTTTAAATAGCTACCTCATTTGTTGTTTTTATATGATATAACCATATTTTTTACGAGGTTAAGGGCTGGCAATTCCTGGCATAATTTTGAAATTTGTGAAGGATTTTTCTGTAATTCCCCTCTCTCTGCCAGGGAGAGGGGAAAAACAGAAGCGACGCTGTGGCTGAGTGAAACGTTGGACGAAAAGCGAGGCATAATTCTCAGTGGGAGAAGTTAAAAACCAACCAGCTACAGCGTTACAAGTCCACTTGCCGCCGCTTTCTGTGCCGCATCGCTAATGGGCTGATAATCATCCCGGTGCGTCACGCTAAAATCTTTTATCAGTAACGCCTCCCTTACTTCTTGCCACTCAGGCTCGCTCACCAGCCGTTTCAACGCGCGGCGCAGCTGCGCCAGTTCCACGGCTGAAGTTTGCGCCGAGGTGATCATCGGTAAACCCGGTGCCAGCGCCGTTGTGCCGATAGAAACCAGGCCCGCAACGCGTTCCGGTTCGTGATGAGCAACCAGCGCGAGAGTGACTGCATCAATGGCGGCAATATCGCTCGTGCCGGCCTGCACCTCCGCCAGCGACTGGCGGTGGCTGCCGCTAAAGGCGATGTCTGAGAAGAACTTCCCGTCTTTTTGCAGCGGGGTAACCAGGCTGCGAAAGCCGTGATAGCCGGACTGGGAGTCGTCGCTGTTGCAGACGACGCGCTTGCCCCGGAAATCTGCCAGCGTTTTTGCCGCGTCGGCTTCACGCACAATCAGCTGGCTGCTGTAGTGAAACCCTTCGCAGCCTGCCGCCTGATAATGAAACGTACCGACGACCTGCACGTTAGGCAGCAGGACGCACAGGGGATAACCGCAGGTCTGGCTGAGCAGCAGCCGCGAGTCTTGCCAGTGGCTCAGACGATCTTCGGGTTCGCTATACATCAAACTGTCGCCGTCCAGCCCTTCTTCGCTCAGTAGCAGGCGCAAGGTGGCTAACAGCGCTTCGGTATCCGGGTGATGCACGTCGTACATCGGCAGCGAGATAAGCTTACTCATGGGCTTTCTCCTGCGGCACCGGCACCACGTCCTGCGCCAGGCGGCCGTCCGGGAAGAACGGGTTAATTTCCACCTGGATCGGCTTAATCAGATGCTCGCGCATCAGCTCGCCGTAACCGTTCACAAAGAAGCCCTGGTTCCGCTGCAGGTATTCCTCTTTATACGCGCGGTAAACGGTTGGCAGCCCGTACCACGGAATGCCGGGGAGATCGTGGTGCACTGAGTGATAGTTCAGATTCAAGAACAGCAGACGCCAGAACATGCCTGCTTCGTTAATCACCGTCCGGGCCTCGGGATCTTCCGCCGCGCGGTGTTCGAAGAAAGAGCGGACTTTGGTCATCGCCAGCATCGGCCAGGTGACGACCAGCAGGTAGTAAACCACCGAGAAATCATGCTTCACCAGCCAGCCGAGCACCGGGATAAGCAGCAGCAGATGTACCGTCCACATCGCCATCGCCGGGCGATTACCGCCGCGGAAAGTTTCCCAGATATTGATCGCCGTCCAGCGCATGGTCAGCACCGGCGTCAGCAGCAGCCTACCTGGGAAGGTGTTACGCAGGCGCACCAGCAAGCGCTGAACGCCGCTAAAATGCTGCCAGCGGCGGCGGGTAAAGTAGTAACTTTCCGGGTCAGTTTCCGGCACGGTCAGATCTTCATCCTGGTGATGTTTCAGATGCAGATCGCGATAAGTGCCGTACGGATACCAGATAGAAAAAGGGATCAGCCCGAACAGCTGGTTCAGGCGTGGGAAGCGCGTCGGGTGGCCGTGCAAAAGCTCATGCTGCAGCGACATATACCAGGTGGCTAACCAGATGAGCAGCAGCGTTGCCGGGAAGAGGCCAATGGTTTTCCACCACGCCACGGTGGCAAACCAGCCGCCGTAAATCGTGATAATCAGCAGCCAGGTGGGCAGTTCCGTGCGCCACAGCCACGAGCGCCGCAGTTTACTGACAAATTCCCGTTGTTCTTCATGTAAATAGACCGACGCTCTGCCACTCATTTAACTTATCACTGCCCGCAATTAATCGTTGATTTGAGCAGAGAGTAAATCGTCGCCGCTAAAGCCCATAGGAATATAAATAGCTATGCTTAGAACATAAAATGCTTAAACAGAAAGAGAGAATAAAGGCAGAGGTGCATAGCGGCATAACGACAGAAAAGGGCGGCTTTTGGTCGCCCTTCAGGCTTTACATTGACTCAATGCCAACCCGCTGGCCGTAGGAGAGTTCCAGCGTGTTACCGTCTGGATCGGCAAAGAACACGAAGTAACCCACCGGGTCGCCAAGCTGCTCTGGTTCTCTGCGCAGCACGCCTTCGGCTCTCGCTATTTCCGTCTTGCTATCAATTTCTTCTTTGGTTGCGCAGGCCACGCCCAGGTGACCAAAATTCCCCAGCGGCGTGTCGGTGTTGTTGTCTGCCTGCACCAGAACCAGCGCAAAAGGCCGAGTGCGATCGCTGAGCCAGGCCACCTTGCGTGCGTCCGGCAGGTTGGGTTCGCGCTGGTGAATCACTTTCATTGCGGTATAGCGGAGGTAGAAATCGACGCTTTTATCCAGATCCTTCACCATAAATGCGACGTGGGTAAAGCCGACATCAATCTGTTCCATAGTCTGCCCATTCAGCTGTTTTTGATGGCGTGACTTTACAACCTCAAGTTAACTTCAGGTCAAGGCGAGAGGCCAGCAAACGGGGCGCTTGAGCATTTTTGAACAAGTGGTAGGAAATTAAAAGAGCGCGAGGGGGAACCGACGGACTAGCGGTTAGCGCTGTCCACCTGCTGGCTGCTTTGTTGGGTTTCTGCTTTTTTATCCTGATGGTGGTACCAGGCTCCGATGGAGGAATAAATAAAGCGACCAAAAAAGAACAGAAAACTGATGAGCAGAATAATGCGGGTCATGCGATTATTAAAACGGTTTCGTCTTTGCATAGTCGTAACCTGTGTCACGCAGGGGTCCTTAAGATTGGCCCGGCGATGCGGGCGACGGGGCTATTTAGTCACACAGAACCACTCAGGTCAATTATTCATCATGTAAAAACGGCCTGAATGAATGATTCATGGGCATTTCATTCATGAGGTGAATTTGTTGTGAACTAATATGAATCATATTCAGTCTGAATTTTACCTCAGCGGTGATTCATTGAACTGATACTGATATGCATCAATTATTCTTAATGTTGGCGAACTAAAATTTGTCCCCCGCAGTGACGGAAGATGGGCCGTAACGAACCGGAAAGGATATCCGGAAGATACCCGAAGAGGAACAGGGATTTTGGCGAAGATGTATGCAACTGGCTAGCTGGTATAAACAATCAAAAAGTAAATGGTGGGCACTGCCCCTGATTCTCCCCAGCCTGCTGCTGCCGCTGGTGGCAACGTTTAACGCGCAGACGGTACTGGATGGCGGGCGAGTTTTCCTGCTTTACATGTCGCTCCCGCTGCTAACCGCTTGCATCGTACTGTTCGGGCGCGCGGCTATTCCGGGCATTGTTCTGGCATTGCTGATTCGCTATCTGCCCTCAGAAGGCGTGTGGATTTCGTTGCTGGCCGTCCTGCACTTTATCGTGCCGATTACGGTCAGTTCGTGCTGCTATCGCTATTTTGTGTCGCGACGCAGCGCGGTGACCTTCGGCCTGATTCAGCTCACCGCTCAGCGTATGTTTTGGCTGGTGCTGGTTAACGCCGGGCTATTTCTGGTGTTCTACGAGATAGCGTTATTTTTAGGCTGGTACGATCGCAGCTTTTCTATTCTGTCCGCCACGCCGTGGAGCGCCAGGACATTAATTAATTTCCAGGCCGTGCTGGTGGGGGGATTAACCGGGCTGCCGTTCTTCTATTTTATTTTAAGAATGATAGTGCACCCGCGCTTTATCAAAAGCTTCTGGTCCCGCATGCGGGGACAGCGGCAGAAGGGCGTGACGCGAAGTGAAATGCTGCTCTGGGCCGCGCTCATTGGCCTGCTTATTTGGCTGCTGCTGTACCCGATTAGCCAAAACAAAACGATTTTTAATACCGATTACACGCTGACGCTTATTCTGCCCGTTATGCTGTGGGGGGCGATGCGTTTTGGCTTCTTGTTTATTACCAACGCCTGGACCGTGGTACTGATTATTCTCTGCGGCGGGTTCCATAATTACCTGCCACCGGATATGGGCTTTCAGCTGCATTTGGCGATTGCGTCGTCCTGCTATGCGGTGTTTTCCATCACCATCTATTTAATGGCGGCGGTGACCACCCGACAGCGCTTCTTGCACTATAAAGCACGCCGCGTGGCGTTCATCGACCCGATGATGCAGATGCCGAATCTACGCGCGTTATCTCGCGACCTCGGGAACACGCCCTGGTCCGCGCTGGGATTTTTATCGATTCCCGAGCTGGAGCTGCTGGGGCGAAACTACGGCGTTTTGCTGCGCATTCAATACAAACAGCAGCTGGCGGAATATTTGCGCGGCCAGCTGTCGCCCGGCGAGAGGGTGTACAACCTTTCCGGGCACGATCTCGCCCTGCGCCTCAATTATGAATCTCATCAGGCTAAAATTGAGTCTCTGTACGCCCATGCCCGACGGTTCCGCTTTATGTGGGACGGGATGCCGCTGCAGCCGCAAATCGGCATCAGCTATTGCTTTGTGCGCCACCCGGTGTCCCATCTCTACTTATTGCTCGGCGAGTTAAGCACCATGGCCGGGGTATCGCTCTCTACGCAACAGCCCGAAAGCCTGCAGCAAAAAGGCTCCAATCACATTCAGAATGCGGTCAAACGAAAAGTTGAAATGATGAACCGCCTCCAGCATGCGCTCGATCAGGACCTGTTTGTGCTGATGGCGCAGCGTATTGAAGGGTTACGGGGTGACGCCTACTACGAGGTGCTGTTGCGGATGCGCGACGATAAAGGCGAACTGCTGTCACCGGATATCTTTTTGCCCGTCGCCCATGAATTTGGGCTTTCATCCCGCATTGACCGCTGGGTGCTGAATGCCGCCCTGCAGTTTATGGATAAGCACCGCGACAGTTTGCCGGGCTGCAGGCTCGCCATTAACCTGACGCCCGCTTCGGTGTGTCAGGCCCAGCTTCCGGGGGATGTGCAGCATTTGCTGGCGAAGTACCGTATTGAGCCGTGGCAGCTGGTTTTTGAAGTGACAGAAAGTCACTCTTTAACCAACCTTGAACAGGCCAATGTAACGTTGAAGATGCTGCAGCGCATGGGTTGCCGGGTGGCCATCGACGACTTTGGCACAGGCTATGCCAGCTATGCGCGCCTCAAGGAGCTGAGCGCCGACATCCTTAAAATTGACGGCAGCTTTATCCGCAATATTTTAACCAGCAGCCTGGATTACCAGGTGGTGAGCTCGATATGCCAGTTGGCAAGAATGAAGAAGATGCAGGTTGTGGCGGAATATGTCGAAACGCAGGCGCTGAAAGATGCCGTCCGGGCGATGGGCATAGATTATGTGCAGGGATATTTGATTGGTCGCCCTCAGCCGCTGGAGAGCCTTGCAGAAGAACAAAGCCCCTCTGCGCCGGAAGACGCAAAGGGGCTGATGGAGTAAATCAGGCGGAGAGCGCCGCTTCGGCCTCTTCTTCGATGGTCAGCTTCCAGCCGGTCATGCTTTCCCAATACAGCTGTTCACGCTCCAAATCCAGCTGAACCAGCGTGTTCTGGCTGAACCAGTCGTGCGGGAAGCGCAGCGTCCAGTGGTTGTCGTCGGTTTCCAGCACCAGCGTCGGCGGGGTGGTTGTCGCCTGGCGCTGGTTATTCAGCAGCGTGGCCAGACGAATCAGCTGAATCAGCGGCAGGAACTGTTTCTTTTTAAACAGCGTGAAGCGCGGTAGATCGTCCAGCTTAATGGCCTTGCGGTGGTAGCGCACCAGGGAAGCCATCAGCACCTGCTGCTCCTGGTTGAAGCCCGGCAGGTTGCTGTTTTGCAGAATGTAGGCCGAGTGGCGGTGCATCCCGCTGTGGTTGATGCCCAGCCCGACTTCATGCAGCATCGCGGCCCACTTCAGCAGCGCGGCCATCTGCGGGTTAGCCAGCTTGTGGTTCTGTTTTTCCCACTGCTGGTACAGCAGTTCAACGGTTTCCAGTACCCGACGAGCCTGATCGCTGTCGATGTGGTACTGCTCCGCCAGGCTTTGCGCGGTGCGAATGCGAATATCCTGATGGCGGAAGCGGCCTTCCATTTCGTACAGCACGCCTTCGCGCAGCGCACCGTCAGACAGGCGCAGTTCGCGGATGGCGAGCGCATCAAACACGCCGCAAAGAATGGCCAGCCCAGGCACAAACACCGCTTTACGCTCTTCGGACAGGCCCGGCAGGCTCAGGGCGTCGAAGGTTTTAAACTTCAGCACTTCCTGCTGGAGCATGTCCAGGCGTTCCGGGGTGATCATCCCGTCTTTTTCGCCCATCTCGATCAGCACTTCATGTGCCGCTTTAATGGAGCCAGAGGCGCCCATCGCGACTTTCCAGCCCTGCAGGCGATATTGCCAGGCAAGGGTTTCCAGTTTTTGGATAGCCGCCATGCGGGCGCGCTTGAAGTTTTCCGGGCTGATGACGCCGCCAGGGAAGAAGTTTTGTGCGAAGCTGACGCAGCCCATACGGCGACTTTCCACCAGCATTGGCTCAAAATCTTCGCCGATCACCAGCTCGGTGGAGCCCCCGCCGATATCAATCACCAGCTTGCGGCCTTTCTCCGGCTGGGTGTGTTCCACGCCCATAAAAATCAGACGGGCTTCTTCGTTCCCGGGAATGATTTCGATCGGGTAGGGGATCACTTTCTCCGCGCGTTTCAGAAACTCAGCGGCATTGGTGGCCTCGCGAAGCGAGTGGGTGCCCACAATGCACACGTTGTCTGCTGCAAATCCCTGCAGGCGTTCGGCAAACAGCGCCAGGCAGGAGAGCCCACGCTCCATGGCCTCCTCGCTTAATTTGTTATCGGGCCCGAGGCCATCCGCGAGGTGCACGCGCTGCTTCAGGCGGCCAATGATTTGCATGGCGCCATCCACCACACGGGCAATGACCATGTGGAAGCTGTTCGAGCCGAGGTCGACCGCAGCAAATTCCTGCGGCCGTGGAGCATGGTTTGATATCGGCATAATTTTATCTTCGCCTGAGAGCGTTAGTCAGGTTGTTCCAGAGTTTTAATATAATCGTAGATCGCCAGCTGCGAACGCACTTTCCGGCGGTTGCCGCGCGGCACATAGCGATTACTCAGTTCTTTGTCGATGATGCGCGCTTTCACCGTGTCGTTCAGCTGGATATCAATGATATCGAGCATACGCTGCTTCAGGCGCGGATCGAGGACCGGGACGGCCACTTCAATGCGGTAGTCGATGTTACGGGTCATCCAGTCGGCTGAGGAGAGGAAGACTTTTTTATCGCCACCGTTTTCAAAAATATAGACCCGGTCGTGCTCGAGGTAGCGGTCAACGATACTCTGCACGCGGATATTATCGCTGATCCCGTCGAGTTCTGGAATCAGCGAACACATGCCGCGTATCAGCAGGTTCACCTTCACGCCCGCGCTGGAGGCCGCATAAAGTCTGTCCACCAGGCCTTTGTCTACCAGGTTATTCAGCTTCAGCGTGATCCCGGCAGTCTGCCCGTTCTGGGCATTTTTGATTTCGCGATCGACCAAATCGTACAGCAGGCGACGCGAGTTCTGCGGCGACACCAGCAGATAGTCGAAGGTCACCGGGCGGTACGGATTTTCGATAAAGTTGAACACGCGACGCACTTCGTTGGTGATGCGAGCATCGGCGGTTAACAGGGAATAGTCCGTGTAGAGACGGGCAGTTTTCTCGTTAAAGTTACCGGTCCCAATATGCGCATAACGCACAATCTCTTCGCCTTCCATGCGGGAAATAAGGAACAGCTTGGCGTGAATTTTCAGCCCCGGCGCGGAGAAGATAACGTGCACACCCGCCTCGGTAAGGCGCTTCGCCCAGTGGATATTCGCTTCTTCGTCAAAACGTGCCTGCAGCTCGACCACCACGGTGACTTTCTTGCCGTTATGGGCGGCGTGGATCATGGCGTCAATAATGCGTGAGTCTTTCGCCACTCGGTAGATATTGATTTTAATCGCCAGCACGCTTGGATCGAAGGAGGCCTGGCGCAGCAGCTCAAGGACGTGTTCGAAGGTGTGGTACGGGTAGTAAAGCAGGACGTCACGCTCGCGGATGGCGTCGAACCCGTTACGGAATTTATCGAACCAGATATGGCGCAGGCGCGGCAGCGGCTTGTTCACCAGGTTAGCTTTCCCGACGTTCGGGAAGCCAATAAAGTCTTTAAAGTTGTGGTAGCGTCCGCCGGGAATGATCGAGTCGTAGTTGGAAATGGTCAGCTTGTCGCGCAGCATCTCCACCATCGCATCCGGCATATCGCGCTGATAAACAAAGCGCACCGGCTCGGCGGTCAGACGCTGTTTCAGGCTGGAGGACATCAGTTCCAGCAGGCTGGATTCCATTTCGGTAACCAGGTCGTACTCGGCGTCACGCGTCATCTTCATTGAATAGGCGTTGAGCGCGTCGTAATCGAAGAACCCTTTGAAGATCTCGTCCAGGCAGTAGCGCAGGATGTTATCCAGCAGGATCATCGGCTTGCGGCGACGGGGTGCTTCCGGCGGCAGGTTCACAAACCGCGGCACTTTGTCAGACGGGATCTCCAGCAGCGCGTAGCGAATGCTGTCCCCACGAATGATTTCGACCGCCAGGTAGGTGTAATCGTCCTTCAGGAACTGCACCAGGTCGGTATCGCGGTTGATCAAAATCGGCGTGATGTGCGGGCGAAGCTGATGCTTGAAGTAGCTGCGCAGCCAGCTTTGCTGATTTTCGGAAAGCTGACGTTCGTTAATCAGGAAGATTTGGTTGCGGGCCATTTCCAGCAGCAGCTCGTTATACAGGCTGTCAAATTCCTGATCGGCCTTCAGCACCCGAGCCTGAATCTTGTTCAGCAGGTGGCGCTGGTTGGAAGGAGAACCCTGTTCTTCACTGATTAAAATGCGGCGCTTCAGTTCGGCGAAACGCACTTTATAGAATTCATCGAGGTTATTGGAATAGATGCCGAGAAAACGCATCCTTTCAATCAACGGGTTGAGCTTGTCCGCCGCTTCCTGCAGAACGCGTTCGTTAAAAGACAACCAGCTCAGTTCTTTTTCGATATACAGCTTATCCTGACCCATTAGTCCTCACACTCCGTTTTCGTGGACGTGGCAATGCCGTCACCGTCACGTCAGTTATTATGGCGAGCTTTAGCGGAGAATGTCCAACTATGCAGATGAAACTCTCTCATCTGACCATGACAACTTTATGAGAGACAGACACAAAAAAAGGGCCTAAGCCCTTTTTAGTTAAATTATTCTGCTGCATGTCCCTGCGGGGGCAGCTGCACGCCATCAAGCCAGGCGGCGTTTTGGCGCATTTTTAGTCGATCGTCGAGGAACCAGCTGACGACCAGCGGGTAAATCGCGTGTTCCTGGTGCTGAACGCGGGCGGTGATTTCGTCCTCATCATCCCCTTCAAATACCGGCACTTTGGCCTGCAAAATGACCGGGCCGCCGTCCAGTTCGTCAGTGACAAAATGCACGGAGGTGCCGTGATCTTCATCGCCGTTTTCCAGCACCTGGCGGTGGGTATGCAGACCGGGATATTTCGGCAGCAGGGAAGGGTGAATGTTGAGTAAACGACCGCTGTAGCGCGCCACAAAGGCCGGGCTGAGAATGCGCATATAACCCGCCAGCACCACGACGTCCGGCGCGTAGGCGTCAATCTCCTGCATCAGCTGGCGATCGAACGCCTCGCGGCTGGCAAACTCGCTTGCCGCCAGCGCGTGGGTCGGGATCCCGGCTTCGCGGGCTCGCTCAAGGCCGAACGCGTCGGCCTTATTGCTGAACACCGCGCTGATGGTGCCGTTAATCTTCTTCTGCTGGCAGGCGTCAATGATTGCCTGCAGATTGCTTCCGTTACCGGAAATCAGCACCACAATGTGTTTCATTACTCAATAACCACGCGCTCTTCGGAATCAGATGCCTTGATGATACCGATTTTCCACGCTTTTTCACCTTTGGCCTGCATCAGCGCAACGGCTTTATCCGCTTCTGCCGCCGGCAGCGCAATGACCATGCCCACGCCGCAGTTAAAGGTGCGGTACATTTCGTGGCGGCTGATGTTGCCGGCCTGCTGCAGCCAGTTGAAGACGGCTGGCCACTGCCAGGAAGATTCGGTGATAACGGCCTGGGTGTTGTCCGGCAGTACGCGCGGAATGTTTTCCCAGAAGCCGCCGCCGGTCAGGTGGGCGATGGCGTGAACATCCACATTTTCAATCAGCTCAAGGATGTTTTTCACGTAAATGCGGGTTGGCTCGAGCAGGTGATCCGCCAGAGGTTTCCCTTCCAGTTCGGTGGTCAGCGGGTCGGTGCCGCTCACTTCCAGCACTTTGCGCACCAGCGAGTAGCCGTTGGAGTGCGGGCCGCTTGAACCCAGCGCAATCAGGACATCGCCATCGGCAACTTTAGACCCGTCGATTATTTCAGACTTCTCAACCACGCCCACGCAGAACCCGGCCACGTCGTAGTCTTCCCCGTGGTACATGCCTGGCATTTCAGCGGTTTCACCGCCAACCAGCGAGCAGCCTGACTGCAGGCAGCCTTCGGCGATGCCGGTGATAACGCTGGCGGCAGTATCCACGTCCAGCTTGCCGGTGGCGTAGTAGTCGAGGAAGAACAGCGGCTCGGCGCCCTGAACCACCAGGTCGTTCACGCACATGGCGACCAGGTCAATGCCGATCGCGTCGTGGCGTTTTAAATCCATGGCCAGACGCAGCTTGGTCCCCACACCGTCGGTGCCGGAAACCAGAATCGGTTCGCGATATTTCTGAGGCAACGCGCACAGCGCACCGAAACCGCCCAGGCCACCCATCACTTCCGGGCGGCGGGTCTTTTTCACTACGCCTTTAATTCTGTCGACCAGAGCGTTACCAGCATCAATATCTACACCGGCATCTTTATAGCTGAGAGAGGTTTTATCGGTCACTGCTCGTTCCCCACGGGTGGTATATAAGAAAAACGCGGCAATTCTAACAGTGGAGGCAAACGTTTGCGAGCCTCTTGTCATCGGCAAGAAAAGAATTCCTGAGATAGACTCAATCCAGTCCGGTTGATCTCGATCATCCCATTAGCTGTAGCGCAGCGGCAAAAAAGCGGTATAATCCGGCGATTTTTTTTGTGGTAGCCAACTATCTCGGGGGAGAAAGAGTATGAAGATCGTGGAAGTGAAACACCCACTCGTCAAACACAAGCTGGGCCTGATGCGCGAGCAAGACATCAGCACCAAGCGCTTTCGTGAACTCGCCTCTGAAGTAGGCAGCCTGCTTACTTATGAAGCCACTGCGGACCTGGAAACCGAGAAAGTCACCATCGAAGGCTGGAACGGCCCGGTGGAAGTCGACCAGATCAAAGGCAAAAAAATTACCGTTGTGCCAATTCTGCGTGCTGGCCTTGGCATGATGGAAGGCGTTCTGGAAAACGTACCCAGCGCGCGTATCAGCGTCGTTGGCGTTTACCGCGATGAAGAAACCCTGCAGCCGGTACCTTACTTCCAGAAGCTGGTTTCTAATATAGAAGAACGTATGGCGCTGGTGGTTGACCCGATGCTGGCGACCGGCGGTTCTATGATTGCCACCATCGACCTGCTGAAAAAAGCGGGTTGTACCAGCATTAAGGTACTGGTGCTGGTTGCCGCGCCGGAAGGCATCGCCGCGCTGGAAAAAGCGCACCCGGACGTGGAGCTGTACACCGCTTCTATCGATCAGGGTCTCAACGAGCACGGGTACATTATTCCTGGCCTCGGTGATGCGGGCGATAAGATATTCGGAACAAAATAAGATTCATCAGCCGACTTTGAAAGTCGGCTTTTTTTTGATTGAAGCAAACACCGTTCGTTAAAAATAACACTTAGAGGAAAACAACATGACCCGCCGCGCCATTGGGGTAAGTGAACGCCCGCCCTTACTGCAAACGATTCCGTTGAGCCTGCAGCATCTGTTCGCCATGTTCGGCGCAACCGTGCTGGTGCCGATCCTGTTCCACATCAACCCGGCCACGGTGCTGCTGTTTAACGGCATTGGCACCTTGCTTTATCTGTTCATCTGTAAAGGCAAAATCCCGGCGTATCTGGGGTCCAGCTTCGCGTTTATCTCTCCGGTATTGCTGCTGCTGCCGCTGGGGTATGAAGTAGCCCTCGGCGGATTTATCATGTGCGGCCTGCTGTTCTGCATCGTGGCGCTGATTGTGAAAAAAGCCGGTACCGGCTGGCTGGACGTGATGTTCCCTCCGGCGGCGATGGGTGCGATTGTTGCGGTTATTGGTCTTGAGCTGGCGGGCGTGGCGGCTAACATGGCCGGACTGTTGCCTGCGGATGGCGCATCCCCGGATTCCACCACCATTATTATCTCGCTGGTGACGCTGGCGGTCACGGTGTTTGGTTCCGTGCTGTTCCGTGGTTTTATGGCCATTATCCCGATTCTCATCGGCGTGCTGGCGGGTTACGCGCTCTCCTTCGCCATGGGCGTGGTAGACGTGACGCCCATCCGCGAAGCGCACTGGTTCGCGCTGCCAACCTTCTATACGCCTCGCTTTGAATGGTTCGCTATCTTCACCATTCTGCCTGCGGCGCTGGTGGTTATTGCCGAACACGTGGGTCACCTTGTGGTGACCGCGAATATCGTGAAAAAAGACCTGATTCGTGACCCGGGCCTGCACCGTTCGATGTTTGCCAACGGCATTTCAACCGTGTTCTCCGGCTTCTTCGGCTCCACGCCAAACACCACCTACGGTGAGAACATCGGCGTTATGGCGATCACCCGCGTGTACTCGACCTGGGTTATCGGCGGTGCGGCAATTATCGCCATTCTGCTTTCCTGTGTCGGCAAACTGGCGGCGGCGATTCAAATCATTCCGGTGCCGGTGATGGGCGGTGTTTCTCTGTTGCTGTACGGAGTGATCGGCGCCTCCGGTATTCGCGTGCTGATCGAATCCAAAGTGGATTACAGCAAAGCGCAAAACCTGATCCTGACCTCCGTGATCCTGATCATCGGGGTGAGCGGGGCGAAGGTGCACATTGGTGCGGCAGAGCTGAAAGGCATGGCGCTGGCGACCATCGTCGGCGTGGGCCTGAGCCTTATTTTCAAACTTATCAGCATACTGCGCCCGGAAGAAGTCGTGCTTGACGCGAAAGACAACGACGCGCAGGCCTGATCGTTTCCTCGCCGGGCGGATCCTCGCCCGGTTCTAAACCTCAGCCATTCTGTGTTAGACTCGTTTCGATTTTCTGCCTGTTATGGTTGAGGTACTTCTGAATACGCCGGCACAGCTCTCACTGCCACTCTATCTTCCCGACGACGAAACCTTTGCGAGTTTCTGGCCGGGTGACAACCCTTCTTTATTAGCCGCCCTGCAGGCGGTACTCCGTCAGGATCACAGCGGGTACATCTATTTCTGGTCGCGTGAAGGCGGCGGGCGCAGCCATTTGCTGCATGCGGCCTGCGCAGAGCTTTCCCAGCGCGGTGAAGCCGTGGGCTATGTGCCGCTGGATAAGCGCACCTGGTTTGTGCCGGAAGTGCTCGACGGGATGGAGCAGCTGTCGCTGGTTTGCATCGACAATATCGAATGCGTGGCCGGGGATGAGCCGTGGGAAATGGCGATCTTCAATCTTTATAATCGCATTCTGGAATCCGGGAAAACGCGCCTGCTGATCACAGGTGACAGGCCACCTCGCCAGCTCAATCTGCAGTTGCCTGACCTGGCTTCCCGTCTCGATTGGGGGCAAATTTACAAGCTTCAGCCGCTTTCCGATGACGACAAGCTGCAGGCGCTGCAGCTGCGCTCCCGGTTGCGGGGGTTTGAGCTGCCGGAAGACGTGGGGCGTTTCCTGTTAAAACGCCTCGATCGCGAAATGCGAACCCTGTTTATGACGCTCGATCAGCTCGATCACGCCTCGATTACCGCCCAGCGCAAACTCACTATTCCGTTCGTCAAAGAGATCCTCAGCCTGTAGTTTTCCCCGTCCGCCGACGGGGAATGTCGCGTTATACCTGGCGTAATCTTTCTGCCGCAGCGTCCAGCGTCGCTTCCTGCTTAGCAAAGCACAGGCGAATCAGCTTGTGCGGGAAAGCATCCGCGCAGAACACAGACAGCGGAATTGCCGCCACACCTACTTCTTTGGTCAGCCACTGGCAGAAACTCACGTCGTCGAGATCGGAGATTGCGCTGTAGTCGGCCAGCAGGAAGTAAGTCCCTTCGCAGGGCAGAATTTCAAACCGGCTGTCCGCCAGCGCTTCAACAAAGCGGTCGCGGCGCGCGCGGTAAAACTCCGGCAGTTCACGATAATGTTCCGGTTCGGCACGCAGCATGTCGGCAATCGCAAGCTGCGCCGGGGTATTCACCGCGAACGTCAGGTACTGGTGAACTTTACGCAGCTCCGCACTGATGGCCGCCGGTGCCACGCAGTAGCCCACTTTCCAGCCCGTCATATGGAACGTTTTGCCGAAAGAGGACACAGAGATAGCGCGCTCGCGCAGCTGCGGGTGGGCCAGCACGCTGGCGTGGCCTTCTTCGTCGAAGCAGATATGCTCGTACACTTCGTCGCTCAGCACGTAGACTTCGTGCTGCGCAATGGCCTGCCACAGCGCGGTAAAATCACTTTTGCGCCAGACGGTAGCGGAGGGGTTGTGCGGCGTGTTAAGAATGACGAGGCGAGTTTTGTCGCTCAGCAGGGCAGCAAATTCTTGCCAGTCGACGCGGAAGTGCGGCGGCTGGAGAGCAATACGTTTCAGAATGCCGCCGGAAAGCGTCACGGCTGGGGCATAGCTGTCATAGCTTGGGTCAAAGCAAATCACTTCATCGCCCGGACGAACCAGCGCGGTGATGGCGGCATAAAGCGCTTCGGTGGCGCCAGCGGTGACCGTAATATCAGTATTGGCATCCGGCTTGTGGCCGTACAGCGCTTCGGTTTTCTCGGCGATGGCTTCGCGCAGGGCTGGAACGCCGGTCATCGGTGCATACTGGTTTGCGCCCTGGCTGACGTGAAACGCCAGGCGTTCCTGCAGGTAGCGCGGGCCGTCAAAATCCGGGAATCCCTGGGAAAGGTTAATCGCATTGTGCTGCTGCGCGAGGGCGCTCATTTGCGTGAAAATAGTGGTGCCGAGCGCCGGCAGTTTGCTTTCTGGAATCAAAGGGGAGTGGCTCATTATTCTTCGACCTTAACGTGGTGCGTGTGTTTCCCTGTGTTGCCGGGACTATAACACGATGTTAAGATTTAGCAATCAAGACGCTTAGACGTCTAAATAATAATGACCTCAGTTGCCAACATAACGCAGCGTTAACGGCTGGAGAGATGATGATTCGCGCCATTGTTACCGATATTGAAGGCACCACCAGCGACATTCGCTTTGTGCACAACATCCTGTTCCCGTATGCCCGCGAACGCCTCGCGGGTTTTGTTCGCGAGCAGCAAAATGAAATAGCCCCAATACTCAACGACCTGCGGGCGGAAATTAATGAACCGCAGGCGGATATTGAACGGCTGATTGAGACGTTGTTTAGCTTCATGGATGTAGATCGTAAATCTACCGCGCTAAAAGCGCTGCAGGGCCTTATCTGGCGGGATGGCTACGTGAATGGAGACTTCACCGGCCATCTCTTTGATGACGTTCTGCCCGCGCTCAAGGCCTGGAAACAGCAGGGTATTGCCCTGTATGTCTATTCATCCGGCTCGGTGGCGGCGCAGAAGCTGCTTTTTGGCTACAGCGACGCCGGGAATATTACTGAGTTGTTCAGCGGCTATTTTGATACCCACGTAGGGGCCAAGCGTGAAGCGCAGTCCTACCGCAACATCGCGGCGGAGATCGGCGTGGCACCTGAGTCGCTGCTGTTCTTGTCAGATATTCACCAGGAGCTGGATGCTGCACGGGAAGGCGGTTGGCAAACCGTGCAGCTTATTCGCGGCGAGGCGGATGACGTCAGCCGCCATCGCCAGGTAAACCGTTTCGACCACATTAATCTGGAGTCGTTTTCTTCATGAGCGCATTGACCATTTTTACCGATACCGAAGCAAAGGAGCCGGTATGGCACAGCACGGACGCGCAAGAAATTCGCGAGCAGTTGAACGCCAAAGACGTGCGTTTTGAACGCTGGGAAGCGAACCAGGATTTAGGCAACGACCCAACGCCGGAAACGGTGATCCACGCTTATCAGCATGCTATCGACAAGCTGGTGGCGGAGAAGGGCTATCAGAGTTGGGATGTGATCAGCCTGCGGGCGGACAACCCGCAGAAAGACGTGCTGCGGACTAAATTCCTGTCTGAACATACCCACGGCGAAGATGAAGTACGTTTCTTCGTCGAAGGCGCGGGGCTGTTCTGCCTGCATCTGGACGACAAGGTGTATCAGATCCTCTGCGAGAAGAACGACCTGATTTCCGTCCCGGCCGGGACACCGCACTGGTTTGATATGGGGTCCGAGCCGCATTTCACCGCGATTCGTATTTTTGATAACCCGGAAGGCTGGGTGGCGCACTTTACCGGCGATGCGATTGCGGATGCTTATCCACGCTTGCCGTAGGCTGTGATTGACCCTCTCCTGCCAAAGGAGAGGGGGAAAATTGCGAATCTGTAGTGCGTTCTATTCCTTCTCCCCTTTGGGGAGAAGGTCAGAATGAGGGGCATTATTTCTTCGGTAAAAATACCCCATCCCGAACCTGTTCCGGCGTCACCACGCCCGTATCCAAAATCCAGCCGCTAATCAACTCTGCCGGGGTAACGTCAAACGCCGGGTTATACACGCTTGCGTTGTCTGGCGCCCACTGCACGCTGCCAAAGCTGCCCGCCACGCCGGTCACTTCACTGGCGGCACGCTGCTCAATCGGAATGGCTTCGCCGTTCGGACAATTTCTGTCGAGCGTGGTATGAGGCGCGGCAACGTAGAATGGAATGCCGTGGTAATGCGCCAGCACGGCCAGGCTGTAGGTGCCGATCTTATTGGCCACGTCACCGTTCGCGGCGATGCGGTCCGCGCCCACCCAGATGGCGTCCACCTGCTTTTTCGCCATCAGGCTGGCGGCCATGGAATCGCAAATCAGCTGGTAAGGAATACCCAGCTCCCCTAATTCCCACGCCGTTAGCCTGCCGCCCTGCAGCAGCGGGCGGGTTTCGTCCACCCAAACGCTGGCGACGTTCCCTTCGTTAAATGCCCGCTGAATAACGCCCAGCGCGGTGCCGACGCCTGCGGTAGCCAGCCCGCCGGTATTGCAGTGGGTCAGCAGGCGGCTACCGGGTTTAACCAGCGCCGCGCCCGCCTGGGCGATGTTATCGCACAGCACTTTATCTTCTGCCACCAGCCGCAGCGCCTCTTCTTCGAGCGCAGCCACAACATTTTCCTGAGCCAGCGCCTGCTTCATACGGTCGAGGTTATTCATCAGGTTTACCGCCGTCGGGCGGGACGCCCGCAGGGTTTCCAGGGCTTCAGCGAGCTGAGCTTTTGTCAGCCCTTGCTCCGCCAACAGCGCCAGCAGCAGGCTGGCGGAAAGGCCGATGAGCGGCGCGCCGCGTACGCTGAGGGCGTGAATATGCGCGACCAGCTGTGACACGGTGTGCGCCGGGAGCCAGTTTTTCTGCTGCGGCAGCGCCTGCTGATCAAGGATCCAAAGCTGGTTATCACGCACTTCCAGGCTGGTGGTTTTTAAATTATGCATTCGTGTTAATTCCATGTTGCGTTGTTGCGGTATATTGTGCCAACATGACTTCCAGATGTATAGACGTCCAAACGTCTTAATTGACTTTATTTTCTGAGAGGATCGCCATGTCGCAATACCGCACTTTTACCGCCGCTGACGCAGTGGCCTATGCTCAACAGTTTGGCGGGCTGCAGACGCCGTCTGAGCTGGTGGAGGCGCAGGAAGTGGGCGACGGCAACCTCAATCTGGTGTTTAAAATCTTTGATAATCATGGCGTCAGCCGGACTATCGTGAAGCAGGCTCTGCCGTATGTGCGCTGCGTGGGCGAGTCCTGGCCGCTGACGCTGGATCGCGCTCGCCTTGAGGCGCAAACCCTGGTGGAGCACTACCAGCACAGCCCGGAACACACGGTCAACGTGGTGCATTACGACCCAGAGTTGGCGGTGATGGTGATGGAAGATCTCTCCAGCCATCGCATCTGGCGCGGCGAGTTGGTGAAGGGCGTTTATTATCCTCAGGCGGCCAGCCAGCTTGGTGAGTATCTGGCAAAAGCACTGTTCCACACGTCAGATTTTTATCTGCATCCGCACGATAAGAAGGCGCTGGTTGCCCGCTTTATCAACCCGGAAATGTGCGAAATCACAGAAGATCTGTTCTTTAACGATCCGTATCAGATCCACGAGCGAAATAACTACCCGGCCGCGCTGGAAGAACAGGTTGCCGCGCTGCGAAGCGACAGCGACCTGAAGTTGGCCGTGGCGTTGCTGAAGCATAAATTCTTTTCCAGCGCGGAAGCGCTGCTGCACGGCGACATCCACAGCGGGTCGATTTTCGTTGCGGAAGGTAGCCTGAAAGCGATCGACGCTGAATTTGGTTACGTGGGCCCGGCCGGGTTTGATCTTGGGACCGCCATCGGCAACCTGCTGCTGAACTACTGCGCGCTGCCGGGGCATTTTGGTCCACGGGATGCAGCCAGCCAGCGTGAACAGCGCCTGAAGGATATTCAGGAACTGTGGCTGAGCTTCTCAGAGCGCTTTACGGCGCTTGCCCGCGAGAAAACACGCGACTCGGCGCTGGCAACGGAAGGCTACGTTGAGCACTACCTGCAAAAAGTGTGGGTTGATGCGGTAGGTTTCTGCGGCACCGAACTGATTCGCCGCTCGGTTGGTTTGTCGCACGTTGCCGATCTGGAAAGTATTGAGGATGAGGCGGCGCGCCTGGCCTGCGTCAGCCACGCTATTGAGCTGGGCAAGTTTTTGATTCTGATCGCCGGGCAGGTGAATTCGGTGGATGAGTTTATTGCGAGGGTTCGGCAGAAGGGGTGAGTTTCTCTGCCTCAAAATTTATTTCAACCGTTAATCTCTTCTATGAGGGGCTGGCGAAAGGTTCCGTTCACCTCAAGCACAAATTTACATGCAGCCACCGCACCGGGGGTTGTCAGGGAGATAACGCCATCTCCCTGACAACCCCCGGCGCCCGGCGAGCTCATCGCCGCTGAAGCGGTAAACCCACCGGCTATCACCCAAATATTCGGGGTCGTTCGCGATTCAGCGGTCGATTTATTTGGCCGGGAGCCCGGGTTCTCAGGGGAGTGACGGTGACTCCCCTGAGACGTTCACCTATGCCGGGTTACCTATAAAACAGGACTGGAAGTGAACGGAATTTCATCCATATCTGCATAAAAATTATCAATGGCAAAGAAATTGCTTCTTTGAGGCAAACTACCCCAAATACTCAATAACCGACAACCCGCCGTTATAATCCGTGCTGTACACAATCCCTTGAGCGTCGACAAAGACATCACAGGACTGGATCACCTGCGGGCGTCCAGGGCGAGTATCCATCATCTTTTCCGGGGCGGCAGGTACCAGCGCACCTGTTTCTACCGGGCGGTACGGGTTGGAAATATCGTAGGCTCGCACGCCAGCGTTCTGATACGTCGCGAAAATTAGCGTATCGCTGATAAAGCTACCTGGGCGGTTTTCGTGCAGATTATGCGGGCCGAAATGCGCGCCTTTCGCCACATAATCAATCTCATCCGGCTGCGGGAACGTGGAGATGCTGACCGGGTTCGACGGGTCGCGAATATCGAACAGCCAAATCAGCTTCTCGCCGTCCTCCTGATTGTCCAGTACCGCTTCGTCGAGTACTACCAACAGATCGCGATTCGGCAGCGGCAGCGCCGTATGGGTGCCGCCGCCAAACGGCGGGCTCCAGTTACGGTGGCTGATGAGCTGCGGCTGAGCGCGATCGGAAACGTCCAGCAGCGTCAGGCCGCCGTCGCGCCAGCTGGCATACGCCGTGTCGCCGCTGATAATCGCGTGGTGTAGCGCATAGCGTTTGCCTTCCGGCCAGGTGGGCTGCTCGCCTGCGGCAGTGTTCATGCCCGGCAGCCACCAGTTGCCTGCCACCTGCGGATTGCGCGGGTCGGCGAGGTCGATAGTCAGGAAGATATAATCGCTAAACCCATCGATCAGCGCGGAAACATAGGCCCAGCGGCCGCCCACATACCAGCAGCGGTGGATGCCGATGCCGCTCAGCGACAGGAAGCTGATTTCTTTGGGTTTATCCGGCGTGGAGATATCAAAAATGCGTAATCCGGCG
The DNA here is from genome assembly GCF_037152415.1 of Cedecea sp. AS113. Taxonomy (NCBI): domain Bacteria; kingdom Pseudomonadati; phylum Pseudomonadota; class Gammaproteobacteria; order Enterobacterales; family Enterobacteriaceae; genus Cedecea; species Cedecea sp. AS113. The sequence continues at coordinate 151,205 of NZ_JBBCMI010000007.1, read as the reverse complement.
CTCCAGCCTTTGTCCTGCACGTCGCGAACCGTTTCGCCAACCGATTTGGTGTAGTAAACCTTCTCATCGGCGAAGCGCACGTCGGCAAACAGATCCCGGGCGTTAATCACCAGCAGCAGGTCGTCGTGCGCCTGCAGGTGAATATTCCAGGTACCCGGCGGCGCGGGCACGAAACCCGCCGCTTTCGGGTTTTTAGGATCGCGGACGTCCACAATCGAAAAGCCCTGCGACACCATATGGCCGATATACGCATAGCTCCGGTGCACCATTAGCTGCACGCCGTCCGGTTTTCCTCCCTGATCGCTATGGCCGATCAGCCGCATATTGCGGCTGTATTCGGGTTGTGGCAGTGCCATTGCGGAACTCCTTATTTATTTTTCGCTTCGAGCGTGGCGAACCACGGCGCGATAAAGTCGTCGGTCTGGCCCCAGCCTGGAATGATTTTGCCCAACGAAGTGACGTTGACCGGGCCAGGCTGGCTGGCTAGCAGAGCCTGTGGAATGGCTGCGGCTTTAAAGTCGTAGGTCGCAGGCGTTTGTTCCCCGGCGATCTTGTAGGCCACCAGGCGCACGTTGGTGGCACCGATCAGCTTCGGATCGACCGCCACGCTGACTTTCCACGGGCTGTTGGCTTCGCGCATCAGCTGAATGTCCTGGTTGGAAACGTCGATGCTATAGAGCTTAATTTCGGTACGGCCGTTTTCCTGCAGCGCTTTATAGGCGCCCTGGCTGAAGGCATCCCAGGTGCCCCAGATGGCATCGATTTTGCCTTTCGGGTACTTCGCCAGCACTGCGCCCACTTTGTTGGCGGTGTCGCCCTGCACGTCGGAAGAAACCGCGCCGATGGACTCCAGCTCTTTAATGCCCGGGTTGGCTTTCAGCAGTTCCTGATAGGCCGCCTGGCGGCGTTCCATCGGTGGGAAACCGGCCACCCACAGCTTGATGATGTTGGCTTTGCCGTTGAAGTCTTTGACCAACTGGCCGAAGGAGAGGCTGGTCAGCGAGGCGTCGTCCTGCTGGGTGACGGTCACGCCGGGAATGGTGCCGTTTACGGCGGTATCAAAGACCGACACCGCAATGCCTGCGGCTACGGCTTTTTTCACCAGTTCGGTGGAGTAAGGATCGCGACCCTGAGAAAGAATAATCCCGTCATACTTCTGGCTGATCGCCTGGTTCACAAAGTCCTGGAAGCGGGCGTCGTCGCCGTTGCTCAGGAACGTGCTGACCTTGAAGCCCAGCTTTTTAGCCTGTTGAACCGCACCTGCGACAAACTGCGTAGTGTTGTCGTCGGAGCCCAGGTTGCGGATCACGGCGATGCGGATTGGACCGTCGTGGGCGGCGATTTTTTCCGGCACCGGCGATGGCGTAGCGGCGTGGCCCGGCAGAGCGGCAAGCAGGCTAAGCGCCAGCAGCGAAGTTGTCAGTTTTTTCATGGTCGTTACCCTGTGTGAAGTTGTTGTTTTAGCGTCGTTGTATGTAAGTAATTGCCAGTGCGGCAGCCAGCACCAGGCCTTTAATAATGTCCATCGCGTAATAGGGCACGGAGAGCATCACCAGCCCGTTTTGCAACACGCCCAGAATCACCGCGCCTACCAGCGTGCCGAGCGCGTTAGGTTTACCGGAACCTGCCAGAGAGAAACCAATCCAGGCGGCAGCCACGGCATCCATCAGGTAGCCGCCACCGGCGTTAACCTGTGAAGAGCCAATACGTGAGGCCAGCAGGATGCCGCCCAAACCTGCCAGCAGAGAGGCCAGCACGTAGGCCGCCACGCGGTAACGGGTGGTACGAATGCCGGACAGGCGAGCCGCCTCCGGGTTGCCGCCGATGGCGTACATCCGGCGGCCATGTTTGGTCAGAGAGAGCGCGAGCTGTGCGACCAGCGTGACCACCAGCATGATGATGACGATGGTCGGCACCTGCCCGAGCAGGCCAAAGGCGGCGGGAATCGTCCCTTCCGCCATGTCGCCGCTCGGCAGCACCATGTTTTCGGTGATCGATCCACCGTAGCTGTAGGTCATCGCCACGCCCTGAATCACAAACAGGCTGGCAAGCGTGGCAAGCATGTCGGGAATTTTCAGCACCACGATCAGGAAGGCGTTGAATAGCCCGACCAGCGTGCACAGCACCAGGGTAATAAGAATCGCTTCGGTGGTGCCGAAGCCGTGCCAGACGAACAGCGAAATCACCAGCGCGTTTGCCAGCGAGGCGGTCGAGCCGACGGACAAATCAAACCCGCCCACGGTGAGCGAGATTGACACGCCGATGGCGATCACCGTCACGATGGCGATGGAGCGCAGAATATTAATGATGTTGTTCGGCTCAAGGAAACTGTCGGACGCGATGCCGAACAGCGCCACCAGGGCCACCACGGTGAGCAACATCCCCCATTTGTAGAGAAAGTCAAAGAACTGTTGGCGGCCTGACGCGCTGGCCTTAAGGGATAATGCTTTGCTCACGCGGGGGTTCCTCCGGTGGAGTAGAGTAATAAGGTTTCTTCGGTAGCCTGGTGGCCGTCCAGCTCAGCGACGATGCGCCCGTCCCACAGCACGCAGATGCGATCGCACAGCCCGACCAGCTCGGCAAATTCGCCCGAGGCGTAAATCACCCCTTTGCCACGACGGGCCAGCTTGTCAATCAGCACGAAGAGGTCGGTTTTGGCTTTGATGTCTACGCCTTTGGTTGGCTCATCAAAAATCAGCACGTCGGCTTCGTTGCGCAGCCATTTGCCGATGGCCACTTTTTGCTGATTGCCGCCGGACAGGCGGCGCAGCGCTTGCGCCGGGCCGCTGGTGCGAATGCCCAACTGCTGAATGGTCTTCTCCGCCCAGTGCTTAGCTTTGCGGTAGTCGAACAGCCCCCAGCGGGTAAACTGGCTGTCGGCGCTGACGGCGAGATTCATGGTGACCGACTCGTCGATAAAAATGCCTTCTTTGCGGCGCTCCTCCGGCACCAGCACAACGCCGCGAGTGACGGAATCCGCCGGGTCGGTCGGGCGCCAGGCCTTGCCTTTTAATTCGCCGCGATCAAGCGTGCTGCGGGTGGCGCCGAACAGCGCTTTGCAAAGCTCGGTTTTCCCCGCTCCGGCGAGGCCCGCAATGCCCAGAATTTCGCCTTTGCGTAGGCGTAACGAGATGTCGCGCAGCAGCACATCGTCATGCAGACCTTCCACTGCCAGCAGCGTGTCGCCCTCAACCGGCGGGCGGTGAGGGGGATAAATATCGTCCAGCTGGTGGCCCAGCATTTTCTCTACAATCTCTTCGCCACTGAGATGCCCCATCGGGCCGCTGTCCACCAGCTTGCCGTCGCGCAGCACCGTCATCTGGTCGCAAATGGCTTTCAGTTCATGGATGCGGTGGGAGATAAACACCACGCCAATGCCACCGCTTTGTAGTCGCTGCACGACGCGGAAAAGATGCTCGCTTTCCTGGCTGTCCAGCGGGGCGGTGGGTTCGTCGAGGATCAGAAAGCGGCAATGATGTGAGAGCGCCCGCGCCAGCAGGATTTGCTGTTTTTCCGCCAGGGTGCATTGCTCAATACGTTTTTTGACGTCGATCTCTACGTCGAGCTGCGCCAGCGCTTCTCGAGCCTGCCGGTAAATTTTCGACCAGCGGTAGACATGCCCCGTTTCGGCCAGCTTATCGAGCATGATGTTTTCCGCCACGCTCAGGCCCGGCACCAGGGCAACGTCCACTTCCTGCTGCACCAGATGGATCCCCAGCAGTTTGGCGTCACGCGGGTTGCGGATCGTCACCGTTTCACCGTCGATCAGGATTTCGCCCTGGTAACCCTCGTGCGCGCCGGAAAGCACCGCCATCAACGTGGATTTACCCGCGCCGTTTGCGCCGGTTAAAGCATGTACCGAGCCGCCCTCCAGCCGGAAATTCACCTGGCTCAGCGCGTTAAAGCCCGCGAAGGCGATAGAGATTTCTCGCATCTCAAGGCGGTTAAGCGTGGTCATAGCTGCAGCGGCTTCCGGGTTTAATGAATTGATCTGTCGAATTTTTAACGGCCTTCTGGGTTGCGGGCAATGAACGAAAAGACATAAGATAAAGCAAAATGATATTAGCCGTCCAGATGTCTGGACATATCATCGGCATAGAATATATCCCGCCAGCGAAGAAAAGGAAATGCATCATGACCAGCACCGCTATCCGCGTGGTTACCGGCCCCGCGAATTACTATTCACACCCCGGCAGCCTTGCTCGTCTGACTGAGTTTTACAGCGAAGATCAGCTGAATAACGCAGTCTGGATCTACGGCGAGCGCGCGTTTGCGGCGGCCCGGCCTTTCCTGCCGGCGGCGTTTTCGCTGCCCGGCGCGAAGCATATTCAGTTTGGTGGGCACTGCAGCGAAAGCGACGTGCAGAGGCTGGTGGCGGAGTCTGGTGAACGTCAGGTGGTGATCGGCCTCGGCGGTGGAGCGCTGCTGGATACGGTCAAAGTGGTTGCTCGTCGGCTGAATGCGCCAGTGGTGGCGATCCCGACCATCGCGGCAACCTGCGCGGCCTGGACGCCGCTGTCCGTGTGGTACAACGACGCCGGCCAGGCGCTGCGCTTCGAGATTTTCAACGATGCTAACCACCTGGTGCTGGTGGAGCCGGAAATTATCCTGCGTGCGCCGCAGGAATATTTGCTGGCCGGCGTCGGTGACACGCTGGCGAAGTGGTACGAAGCGGTGGTGCTTAGCCCGCAGCCGGAAAATCTGCCGCTGACCGTGCGCCTCGGTATTGGTGCGGCGCTGGCGATCCGCGATGTTTTGCTGGAGCGCAGCGAACAAGCGCTGGAAGATCAGCGCCAGGGCAAGTTAAGTCAGGCGTTTCTGGACGTGGTCGAGGCGATTATTGCCGGGGGCGGGATGGTGGGTGGCCTGGGCGAACGTTACACCCGCGTTGCCGCCGCGCATGCCGTCCATAACGGCCTGACGACACTGCCGCAAACCGACCGCTTCCTGCACGGCACGAAAGTGGCCTACGGGATTCTGGTACAGAGCGCACTGCTGGGGCAGGACGATGTTCTGGCGCAGCTGACGCAGGCCTATACGCGTTTCAATCTGCCAACAAAACTGGCGCAGTTGGATGTGGATATCCATAATCGTGCCGACCTGGATAAGGTGATTGCCCGTACTTTACAGGCCGGGGAGTCGATTCATGCGCTGCCGGTGGCGCTGTCGCCGGAGAGTTTGCTGGCGGCGCTGGAGAAGGTTGAGGCGTTGTAAAGATTTGCCCCTCACCCTAACCCTCTCCCCACAGGGGAGAGGGGAAAAACCAGAAGCGACGTCGTGGTTGAGGACAACGTTAGTCGTAAAGCGAGGCACGGTTCCGGCTTAAATCGCCTCCGTTTTCTCTCCGACTGGCCAGGGTCCGGCCGTCGGGAACGGCCGGAGGCTGAGAGCGTCGGGAACGCATCTCAGCCGACCCAGGACTGGGAGATAAAACGGAGGTCTGCCGCTTTAGCGGTCGATTTATTTCGCCGGGAGTCCGGGTTCTCAGGGGAGTGACGGTGACTCCCCTGAGACGTTCACCGACGCGGTGGCAAAATATAAAACTTTACTTAAGGTGAACGGGACTTTAGCCATGTTTGCATAGAAACGGCCAGGCTTAAGGCGCTGAAGTTAACTCCCGCACCAAACTAAACGCCTGCTTCATATGCTCCTCGCTGACGATAAACGCCCTTAGCTGCTGTGCAGCGTCCATCCCTTTGGCAATCAGCCCTTGCGGGCTGGCGCTAATCTGCCAGACCAGGTCGCGGCGCTGGGTTTCTCCGGCCAGGTGCAGCGGCATCTCCGGCGTTTTCACCTTGACCAGCATCGCCGGAAGGGAAAGCGCGTCGCTTGCCCCGAGCAGGTTTTTCGCCAGCGTCATGGCACTGAGCTGAATCGGCTGCAGGAACGGCAGCACTTTGCCATCGATTTCTGCGCAGTCGCCGAGGGCGTAAATATCCGGATCGGATGTTTGCAGCTGGCTGTTCACCTTGACGCCCCGGTTCACCTCAAGCCCTGCATGCTGGGCCAGCCCAACGTTCGGGCGCAGGCCGATGGCGGACACTACCGCATCAACTTGCAGCTCACGTCCGTTGTTAAGCGTGGCGCACAGCCCTGACTCCGCCTGGCTCACCGCTTCCAGACGCTGGTTGAACAGCAGCTCGACGCCCATCTGGTTCAGGCGGGATTGCAGTCGGCCGCTAACCTCTGCCGGAAGCAGCGACGCCATCAGGTGGCTGGCGTTATCCACCAGCACAACCTCTTTGCCCGCACGGCAGAAGTCCATCGCCAGCTCGCTGCCGATCAGCCCGCCGCCGAGGATCATCACCCGCCGGGCGTCGCGCAGCCGGGCTTCACAGGCCTGATACTCCTGCTGGCTGTTGAGCGTCGTCATCAGCTCTTTGCCGGCAACGGGCGGCAGCAGGGCGGAAGAGCCGGTCGCCAGCACCAGCTTGTCGTAGCGCCACTGCTGCTCGCCGCAGTTGACCCGTTTATTTTTTGGGTCAAGGCTGCTGACCCAGCTATTGGCGTGCAGCGTCAGGTTGAACTGCTCCGCAAACGCGCCAGCCTGCTGGCGGGTCATCGCTTCGGCCCGCTGGTTTAAGCTGATGACGTGACTCAGATCCGGTTTGTTGTACTCGTCGGCGCTGTCGGCGGCAATCAGCCGGATGGGCACCTCTGCGCTGTGTTTGCGGATATTTTTCACCAACTGGCGGGCGGCAAAGCCCGAGCCGACTATCACAATGCCGTTGTTCATTTGGCCTCCGTTGCCAGTTCGTCGAAGACGTCTTTGCCCAGCGAACATTCAGGGCACAAGAAACTGTCAGGCACTTCGCTCCATGGCGTGCCTGGCTCAACGGCCTGCATCGGTTCGCCCTGCGCTGGATCGTAAATCCACTGGCAAACGCTGCACTGCATGCGGGGGCCGAGGTCGGCGCCGGTGGATTCTGCTTTTGCTTCTTCGGCTAGCGGAGCGACGGTGATTGAAGCCTGAGCCACCGGCAGCGGGGAGAGCGCCCACTGGCGGGCGATTTCGCGACCGTGTTCGCGGCAAAGTTCCAGGGCGTTGCCGTCCGGACGCCATTTCGTCTTCAGGCTGAGGGACATTTCAAACCCGGCGTCCTGCAGGCGGGTGGAAAGGCGATCGACCGCGCCGCCGCTCCAGCCGTGGGAGCCGAAGGCGCTGGCGCGTTTGTTGCGGAAGCGCAGCCCGGTTATCTCTTCCACCAGCCCGGCGATTTTCGGCATCATCACGTTGTTCATAGTGGAGGTGCCGACCAGCACGCCTTTGGAGCGGAACACGTTGGTCAGAATTTCGTTTTTATCGCTGCGCGCCACGTTGAAGATTTTCACCGCCACGCGCGGGTCAACTTCGTGAATGCCCTGGGCAATGGCGTCCGCCATCATGCGGGTGTTGTTCGACATGGTGTCGTAGAACAGCGTGATGCGGTCTTCCTGGTAATCGGCGGCCCATTTCAGGTACAGCTCAACGATTTGCGTCGGGTTGTCGCGCCAGACCACGCCGTGGGAAGTGGCAATCATCTCCACCGGCAGGTTGAAGCCGAGGATTTCGGTAATTTTTGGCGTTACCAGGCGGCTGAATGGCGTCAGGATGTTGGCGTAGTAGCGCTGGCACTGTTCGAACAGCTCGGTCTGATCCACTTCGTCGTTAAACAGATGCTCGTCGCAGTAATGCTGGCCGAAGGCGTCGTTGCTGAACAGCACCGCGTCGCCGGTCAGATAGGTCATCATGCTGTCCGGCCAGTGCAGCATTGGCGTTTCAACGAAGATCAGCTGTTTGCCATTGCCGATGTCCAGGCTGTCGCCGGTTTTCACCACCTTAAAGTTCCACTCCGGGTGATGGTGGTGACCATTAATGGAGTCGATGCCGTTGGCGGTGCAGTAGATTGGCGTGTGCGGGATGCGTGACATCAGCTCGGTCAGCGCCCCCGCGTGGTCTTCTTCCGCGTGGTTGATAATGATGTAGTCGAGCGTGTTAAGGTCGATTTCACGCTCAAGGTTTTGCACAAACTCGCGGCTGAACTTGTGGTCCACAGTGTCGATCAGGACAGTTTTCTCTTCGCGAATGAGGTAGCTGTTGTAGCTGCTGCCGCGCAGCGTTTTATATTCCGTGCCGTGAAAATCACGCACTTCCCAGTCACGTTGCCCAACCCATTGAATGTTGTTTTTAACCTGAATAGCCATTGAGAACCTCATTGATGTCATAGCGTTAAGTACTTCAATGACGGTGTAATTGCGAGTATTGTGCCAGTTTTATAATTTATTGATTTTTAATTATTTGTTGTTTTTTTGTGTTCTTTTTTATTGTCATAATGACATTCTTGTTTTTGGTCATAATGACTCTGATGTTTGTCATTTTGACTACTCAGGCGTAAGCTGAACGCCTCGCGTTCCAGGAGCCTCCCTATGAGCCTGTCGATGTCTTCTCTCGCCGCCATTGCAATCGAACTGCAGAGCGGCATCAGCCATTCCGATCGCTTTACCCGCGTTATCCGAACCCTGAGAAAGCTGCTCGACGGTGATGCCACGGCGCTGCTGCGCTATGAGTCGCGGCATTTTTACCCGCTGGCGATAGACGGCCTTGCCCTCGATGTGCTGGGGCGGCGCTTTGCCGTGGACGCTCATCCGCGACTGGAGGCCATTGCCCGCGCGGGTGACGTGGTGCGTTTCCCGGCCGACAGCGAGCTGCCCGACCCGTATGACGGCCTGATTCCAGACCATGAAGAACTCAAAGTTCACGCCTGCCTGGGGCTGCCGCTGTTTGCCGACCAGACGCTCATCGGGGCGCTGACCGTGGACGGCATGGATCCTTATCAGTTCGACAGCTTCAGCGATGAGGAGCTCAGGCTGATTGGCGTACTGGCATCCGGGGCGCTGAACAATGCTTTGCTGCTGGAACAGCTTGAAAAACAAACGCCGGAAGGCACGGTGCAGCCCGCTATTGCGCGGGAGGCCGCCGGGGAGATGATTGGCCGCTCGCCGGGCATCATCCAGCTGAAAAAAGAGATTGATATCGTTGCCAGTTCCGATCTGAACGTGCTGATCACCGGCGAGACTGGCGTGGGGAAAGAGCTGGTGGCGCGGGCGATTCACGCCGGATCGGCCAGGGTGGCAAGTCCGCTGGTTTACCTTAACTGCGCCGCGCTACCGGAAAGCGTGGCGGAAAGTGAGCTGTTCGGCCATGTGAAGGGCGCTTTTACCGGGGCGATTCATCACCGTACCGGCAAGTTTGAGATGGCGGATAACGGCACACTGTTTCTCGATGAAATCGGTGAGTTACCGCTGGCGCTGCAGGCCAAGCTGCTGCGCGTGTTGCAGTACGGTGATATTCAGCGGGTAGGGGACGATCGCAGCCAGCGCGTGGATGTTCGGGTATTGGCCGCGACTAACCGCGATCTGCGCCAGCAGGTACTGGCCGGCGAGTTTCGCGCCGACCTGTTTCACCGCCTGAGCGTTTTTCCGCTGCACATTCCACCGTTGCGCGAGCGGGGAGAGGACATTGCGCTGCTGGCCGGTTTTTTCTGCGAGCAAGGCCGCGTGAAGATGGGGCTGAAGCAGGTTGGGCTGAGTGAATCGGCTCGGATGCTTCTGGCGCAGTATGGCTGGCCGGGAAATATCCGCGAGCTGGAACACGCCATTTATCGCGCGATTGTGCTGGCCCGCGCCGGTTACCCACAGGGCGAGCTTGTGCTTCAGCCTCAACATTTCCAGCTTGCTGGCCAGTTGGATGTGGTAGCCCACGAGCCAGAAACGCCACCTGTAGAAACCCCTTTTGCCAGCCTGCGAGAAGCGACCGATGCGTTTCAGCGCGGCCAGGTTAGGGAAGCGCTTGCCCGTAACGGCAATAACTGGGCGGCCAGCGCCCGGCAGCTCGGCGTCGATGTGGCCAACCTCCACCGGCTGGCGAAGCGGCTGGGAGTGAAATCACCCCAAGGGAGTACCTCTTAACTTCAACCGCAGATAAATTCATCATACAAACTCGTTGTTTAGCGGCGAAGCGGCGCGGATAATCGCTGTGTATTTTTATATATAACGAGGATGCTATGGCTTTGACTTCAGCACGCAGCGCGGGCGCCCTGGCGCTTTGCTCACTTCTTTTCAGCGCTTCGGCGCTGGCTTCTGCCGATATTCGCGTCACCTATGCAGGTTCGATGGGCAAGGTCATGGACCAGTCCCTCGGTCCGGCCTTCGCGAAAGAAAACCACGGTGATTACCAGGGGCAGGGGCAAGGCGCTTACGGAATGGCGCGGCTGCTCGCCAGCAAGAAAATTACCGCCGATGTGTTTGTCTCCATCACCCCTGGCCCTATGCAAATCCTGAAAGATGCCGGGCTGATTGACGACGCCGTGCCGGTGGCCAGCACCAGCATGGTTATCGCCTATAGCCCGAAAGGAAAATACGCGCCGCAGTTTGCCGCCGCGAACGGAAAAGACGCCAGCTGGCTGAAAGTGCTGGCGACGCCGGGGCTGAAGTTTGGCCGTACCGATCCGTATAACGATCCTAAAGGGCAGAATATTGTCTTTACGCTGCTGCTGGCGGAAAAATATTACCAGCAGCCGGGCGTGGCGAAGCAGGTGATGGGGGAAGTACAAAACCCTGCCCAGGTCAGCCTGGAAGGTGGCCTGCTGACGCGGCTGGAGAGCGGGCAGGTTGACGCCGCCGCCGGGTACGAAAGCGAAGTGATTTCCGCCAAACTGCCGTACATCGCGCTGCCGGATGAGATCAACCTCAGCAACCCTGATGAAGCCAAACAGTGGTACGACACCGTGAGCTTCACCATCAAGGACAGCGCCGGCAAAGATCAGGTGCTGCATACCCAGCCGCTGGTCTATTACGCTGCCGTGCTGAAAAACGCCCCGAACGGCGTGCCGCAGGGGCAGAAGTTTATCGACTTTATGCGCAGCGCCGAAGGCCAGAAGCTGTTTAAAGCGAATGGCTATGCGGCACCTAAAGGCCAGGCGATTTACGCGCAATGATGCGTAGCCCGGCAATGTGGCTGTCGCTCCCGGCACTGCTTCTGCTGGCGATTCCGTTTGCGACTTTGCTGGGCGTCACGCCGTGGCACGGGTTTCATTTGGCCTGGGGAGACGGTAGCGCGATTGCCGTTTCCCTTGGGCTGGGCGGCCTGGCGCTGATGATTGTTGTCGCGCTGGGGCTGCCGGTGGCATGGTGGCTGGCCTGGGCCAAAGGCCGGCGTCGACTGCTGGTTGAGGTACTGGTGCTGCTTCCCCTGCTTACGCCGCCGCTGGCGATGGGGATTTTGCTGATTTCCGCCTGGGGGCCGTATAGCCTGGCGGGGGAGTGGCTGTCCCGCTTCGGGCTGACGCTGGTGAATAACCCCGGGGCTTTCGTGCTGGCTCAGGTTTACGGCGCGCTGCCTTACTTTATTACCGCCGCCCGTTCCGCGTTTGCCGCGGTGCCGAAAGAGATCCTTGAAGCCGGGCGCACGCTCGGGGCCTCGCCCTGGCAGCGCTTCCTGCGCCTTGCTTTGCCAATGTCCGCGCCGGGACTTGCGTCGGCGCTTGCCGTGGCCTGGGTTCGGGCCATCGGTGAATTTGGCATCGTGATGATTTTTGCCTATTTCCCTCAGGGGATCCCCGTCAAGCTGTATACCAATCTGCAAAACGACGGCGTGGATGCGGTTTATACTTTAGTATGGCTGCTGCTGCTGTTCACTTTGCCTCTGCCGATTATCTGCTTTGCTTTTGCCCGGCGAAAAGCGGCGCATTAGGGCTGTCAGGTTGCTGTCGGGTTGATGTCGTGTCGCTGTCGTGTTGAAGTGGCACGGGCTGAGCCATAGTCAGGGCGGGTTAAATCATTTGAGGATCTCCAGCCATGAGTAACAACATTAAAGCGTTGCGTTTGTCCCGCGCCTGGTCCCAGGAGCAGCTGGCCGAACTCTCTTCCCTGAGCGTCAGAACTATTCAGCGTATTGAAAATGGCGGGCAGGCAAGCCTGGAAACCATGAGCGCGATTGCGGCGGCGTTCGATCTCAAGGTGACGGATTTGTACGACGACAATGAGCCGGACGGTGAACCTGAGGATGCGCTCAATACGCGCATTCTTGAAGCTAAGCGCCGCGTGGCTCGCGAGTATCGCTTCTACCGTTCCGTGCTGGTGTGGGCGATTGTGTGTACCGGCCTGGCCGTTATTAACTGGCTGACTTCGCCGGGCCACTATTGGTTCCAGTGGGCAACGCTGATTTGGGGCGCGCTGCTGGTGATGGGCGGCCTGCGCCTGTTCCTGCTGAAGGGCTGGCTGGAGAAACGCCAGCAGCAGCGCCTCCAGCAGCTGTTGCGGAAGTGATCAGTTCACAATGCGGTTGCGGGCAATCCAGTCGATAAAAGCCTGTTTCGGCAGGGCTTTGCTGTAAAGCCAGCCCTGCCCCCAGGCGACGCCGTGTTCCCGCAGCCACGCCGCCTGCGCAGCCGTTTCAATCCCTTCGGCGAGCGTTGCCAGATGAAGCGTTTTCGCCATTTCAATGATGTACGGCGTGACGTTTTTGTACTCCAGCGCGTCAACGAACGATTTGTCTATTTTCAGGATATCAACGTCGAGATCCTGCAGGTAGCTGAGGCTGGAATAGCCGGTGCCAAAGTCATCCAGATAGATAGGATGACCCGCTTCGCGGCATTTCGCCACAATCGGGGCGCTCACCTTAGGGTTGGCAAAGCCTCGCTCGGTAATCTCCAGCGCTATTTGTTCCGCTTTGACCTGATACTTCAGCAGCAGCGGCCTGATGGCCAGCAGCACCCTGTCGTTAAGCACGTCGCTCGGGGAGAGATTGATTGAAATATGGTGCCGAGGGTGGGCGTGCAGCCAGTCACCGAGATCGGCGAAAGTCTTTTTAATCACCAGCTCGGTGATCTGCGAAATAAGCCCGGTCTGCTCGGCAATGGGAATGAAGATGTCCGGGCTGATGAAACTCCCGTCCGGTAAGCGCCAGCGAAGCAGCGCTTCTGCACCTACGCCTTCACCGGTTTTTAAATCAACGATGGGCTGATATTCGAGGCTAAATTCCCGGCCTCTGATGGCGTCCTGAATACGCGCCTGCGGGGATTCAAGACGGCGCAGCAGGCGAGTGATGAACCAGCCTGCGCTAAGGCTAACGAGAATACCTATTGGCAGCCAGATGACCAGTTGCTTATACCAGGCCGTTTGCAGCGGGGCACTGGACGCCCAGGTTATCAGGGCCAACCCGGACGCCGGAGAGCGGAGAATGACATAGTCGTTTTTCCCGTCGGAGTAAGTTGTCACGCCCTTTGCTACCTGGCTTTCCCAGCTGTTGTTGGGCAACCCGGCGTTACTGGCAATCAGTCGATTACGCGCCAGGCCAACCAGGGCAACGTTGACCGGCGTATTGCCAAGAGGAATGACGTCAATGAAGGCCTGCGGATCGATAACCACCACATGATCCTGGTTACCGATGTATATCATTGGGCGCTGAAAACCCAGATCGGTGACGTCAGTGTACCAGGCGAAGAAGCCCCGTGTGCTTTGCGTATCGGGTGGGCCAAGCTTAATGCCATGGTGTGCTGCTTCAAGGGAAGAGCATACGGCCCGGTCGCCGACGAGATAGACGACTTCCTGGATGTAGAGATAATCAAAAGCGACGCGGCGCATGGCATCCAGATGGCTGGCAGAGCAGTGCTGGCCGCGAAAAGCGTTGATTTGCCTGAGCGCCATGTTGGCCTGGCTAATAACTTTGTCGCTGCGGACCATCCCACGATCGGCGTAATTTTCAAGCTCGTTATGGAAGTTTTTCTCGGCTTTGTTATGGGCCAGATAAATGCTAAGCAAGATGGGCAGCAGCACTGCCACGATCAGTACGCCATTGACGAGGGTGACCCTTTTTTGGCTTGTCATAAGTGGGTTCCGGCGTAAGGGGTAAATGTCAGGGATAATTTACCTGCCAGCATAGTTCACCGGGCACAGGAATGTTATGTTTCAGCGCAAAGGTTAGGAGCCCGCGATGAAAAAGAAAGACTTTGTGACCCAGGATTTACTGAGCAAAATTTATCAGCACAGCGAATCTGGCCCGCGCAAATTGCCGCCTGAGCGGCAGCTGGCCGAAGAATATGGGGTTTCACGCTTTACCATTCGACAGGCGCTGGAAAAACTGGTCAGCATTGGCGTGGTTTCCATTATTCAAGGGTCCGGGATCTGGATTAACGAGCAGGCCCGAAGCAGTCCGCTGGTGTATAACTCGATTACCGAAAAGTCTTTCGACCGCATTACGTTTCGGCTGATTAGCCTGCATAAAAAGCTGCCCGACCGCGACGAACAGCAGGTTTTTGGCCTTGGCGCCGGGGAGTTTATCTGGCAGTTTTGCCGCCTGCGCCTGGTGGATGGCCAGAAAGTACAGATTGAAACGTCGCGCCTGCCGGCTAAAGATTTCCCCGACCTCAACCAGAAGGCGATAGAAAGCTCTTTGCAGCAATATGTCCTGAGCAAGGGGTTTCGTATTTCGCATTTACTGACCCGCTACCAGGCCGTTGCGGTCAATAAAGAACAGGCCCAGCTGCTCGAATGCAAGAAGGGCCAGCCCGCGATGCAAATCAGTAATCGCGGCATTCTGGATGGGGGACGGGTGTTTGAGATCAGCGATATCGTCGATATCAACTATTCCTGCACCTACGTTATCCCCTTCAACCACGCTAATCTCGCCCGCCGTAAAACGTCTTAAGGCGTGTGGATCGCGCCGTTGGGCAGACGGCTTTGCGTCCATTCGTGCGGGCGATATTCCACCGGGAAGCGTTCAGCCTGCTGCTGGTCAAACCCCACGCCAATGCCCGATTTTTCCAGAGGATACATATAGCCTTTTTCCGCAGCCGGGGAGCCGGGGAAGACGGCGGCGGTGTTCTCTTTGACGGGAATAAACTCCTGAATCGCCGCGTTATGCAGGTGAATGTTCAGGTGCGTATTCACCGCAACCGCAATCGGCGTCATGTCCGGTGGCCCGTGCCAGGCGAGGCGCACGCCAAAGGCCTGGCAGAGCACCGCCAGTTTTAGCGCCGGGGTGATCCCGCCGATCTGCGAAACGTGGCAGCGAATAAAATCGATGCGGCGGTTCACGATCAGGTCATGCCATTCCGCCGGGTTGTTGAACAGTTCGCCCATCGCCAGCGGCACGGAGGAGTGCTGGCGCACCTGTTCCAGCCACGCGCTTTGCTGCGGCGGCAGAATATCTTCGATAAACCACGGCTGGTAAGGCTCCAGCGCTTTCGCCAGTTGAATGGCCTGCTGGGGGAATAACCGCTCGTGAACGTCGTGCAGGATATGGAAGCGGTGGCCGTATTTCTCACGCAATGCGCGGAACATTTCCACCGTGTTAGCCATGTATTCGTCCTGGTCGTAATACGCGCCGGGCGTGGGATCTTTGGTCTGGTGCATACTCTGAGGCGTGCCGCCATAGAACCCCAGCTGGCAGCGGATGTAGCGGTATCCTTGCGCCAGCAGCTTATCCACTTCCTGATAAAGCCCTGCAAGCGTTTCACTGGCGGCGTGGCTGTAAACGGCGATGGCATCCTTCGATTTGCCGCCCAAAAGCTGGTAAAGCGGCATATTCGCCAGCTGGCCTTTGATGTCCCACAGCGCCATATCCACGCCGGCGATGGCGTTGTTCATGACCGGGCCGTTTCGCCAGTAGGCGTTGACGGTCATCATCTGCCACAGGTCTTCAATGTGGTTGGCGTCGCGGCCAATTAACAGCGGCTTGAGGTATTCATCGACCAGGGTTTTTACCGCCAGCGGCCGCTGCTGGAAGGTGGCGCAGCCGAGGCCGGTGACGCCTTTGTGAGTGGTGACGCGGACCGTGACCAGGTTGTGCCGGTCCGGTTTAGTAATAAAACATTCAATATTTTCGATAATTGTGGGTAGCACGAGAAAGCTCCACCGTCAGGCTGAGATAAACACAGTGAATTAAATTCTGCTATTACTATCACCCTATTTTTCTCTTCGGGTAAACGCTTTTTTGACTCTTTTTTATTGGTCAGTTATTTCACTTTTAAAGGCCATAAAACCGTACCAATTGCTGTTCTTGTTCTTTTGTTTTGGCTATTTGTGACGATTGTCATGTTTCATTGGTTTGTTTTTGATTTTTCTATTCTCTACCATCGGCGCAGCAACACATAACAATAAACCAACACCGGGGAGTTATTCATGGGGAGTCGTGACGTCATTGCTTCTATTATTCGTCTGGTCGGCGGGACGGATAATATTAATAAAGTCTGGCACTGCATGACGCGTCTGCGTTTCGATTTAATTGATGATAATAAAGTGAACCAGGCGGAGATCAAAAAGCTGCCCGGCGTGCTGGGCGCACAGACACAAAGCGATCAGTTTCAGATAATCATCGGCCCACAGGTGAACAGCTGGTATGAGCAACTGACTGCGCTGCTTGGCGGCGCAAAAGAGGCACCTGCCGCTTCTACTGGCAAGAAAGAGCGTAAGAGTCTGGTGTCGCTGTTTATGGACACGGTTTCCGGCGTTTTTGGCCCGATTGTCCCGGCAATAGCCGGGGCGGGGATGATCAAAGGCCTGCTGGCCGGGCTGGTGGCGCTCAAGCTGATTTCGGCCAAAAGCGATACGGTGATCGTTATCGATCTCATCGCCAGCGGCGTGTTTTATTTCCTGCCGTTTTTCCTCGCGATCTCCGCGGCAAGAATGTTTAAAACTAACGAATACCTCGCGGCGGCGGTGGCGGCCTGCTTCATGTATCCGTCGCTGATTGAGGCGGCGAAAGCGCTGGCCGCGCATCAGGCGGGCGCGGTGGATGCTTTCTATTTTCTGAATGCGATCCCGGTTTCGGTGTTTAACTACGCCTCCAGCGTGATCCCGGTTATTTTCTCGGTGCTGGCGCTGAGCTACATCCACCGCTGGGTGGACAGCATCATGCCTGACGTGCTGAAAACGGTGTTCACCCCGACACTGACGTTATTCATCTCCGCGCTGGTGGCGCTGGTGGTGATCGGCCCGCTGGGGATTTATCTGGGGAAAGGGCTGGCCTGGTTTATTGAAGGGCTGTTCGGGATTTCCGCGAGCTTCGCCGGGCTGGTGGTGGGCGCAATTCGCCCGATAGCGATTCTGACCGGAATGCACCACGCCATGACGCCGATTGCGCTGCAGAACTTTACCGATCGCGGCTATGACATGCTGATGCCTATGATGTTTATGGCCAACATGGCTATCGCCGGGGCGACGTTTGCCATCTGGCGGCAGAGCAAGTCGAAGGCGGATCGTTCGGTGGTGCTCTCTGCCGGGATCTCCGCGCTGCTGGGGATTACCGAACCGGCGCTGTTTGGCGTGTTAACCCGCTACAAGAAAGCGTTTATTGCCGCCACGGTTGCCAGTTCGATTGCGTCGGCCTTCATCGCGTTCTTCGGCGTGCGGCTGTACGGCTATATTCTGTCGAGCATTTTTAGTCTGCCCGCTTATATTGGGCCGTACTTTATCTTTGCCCTGCTGGGCGTGGCGCTGGCGCTGGCGCTGGCGCTGGGACTTTCTTTCGCGCTGACCACCGTGCTGGTGCGTGAGAAAGAGACAAACGCATTCTCGTCGAGAAAAAGCGTGTAAAAACCGCTACTATCGGTTTTTCTCTCGTGCTGAATGATTGGATATGGCTTCTCTGAAAGATGTTGCAACCCTGGCGGGCGTGTCGCTGATGACCGTTTCCAGGGTCATTAATCAGGCTGAACACGTTAGCCCGGCGACCCGGGAGCGGGTACAGCGGGCCATTGATGAGCTGAATTATGTGCCGGACTATTCCGCCAGGAAGATTCGAAGCAAAGGCGTTAAAGCATCGACAATCGGTATTCTGGCACTGGACACCGCCACCACGCCCTATTCTGTAGAAATACTGTTGGCCATTGAGCAGACTGCACGTGAGCGAGGCTGGAACAGTTTTCTCATTAATATTCTTTCTGCTGACGACGCCGAGCGGGCAGTGAATCAACTCCTGGCCCAGCGGCCGGACGGCATCATTTTTACCTCGATGGGGCTGCGGCACGTTGAGCTCCCTGCGGTACTAAAAAACCACCGGGTGGTGCTGGCCAACTGTATTAGTGATGATGCTGATTTACCGAGTTACATTCCGGATGATTTTAACGGGCAGTACCAGGCCACTCGCCATCTGATTGAGCGGGGATACCGCCGTCCGCTTTGCCTGTGGCTGCCCGAAGAAGCGCTTGCCAGCCGTTCTCGTCAGGATGGATTTGAGCAGGCCTGGCGCGAAGCCGGGCTCGACGTTGAGACTGTGATGCAGTATCACATGCAGTGGGGCGATAGCCATTATCCTGAATTGGCTGGGCTTGTTCTGGCACATTGCCAGCAGGGAAAAGCGGATTTCGATGTGCTGGTGTGCGGTAATGACCGCATCGCTTTTGTGGCCTGGCAGACGCTGTTGGCGCAGGGCGTGGCAATTCCTGAGCAGGTGGCTGTGCTTGGATTCGATAATCAGATAGGGATCGGTGATTTGTTCCTTCCGCCGCTGACGACGGTTCAGTTGCCGCATGACGCGATTGGTCGCCAGGCGGCATTGCATTTAATTGACGGGTTGACCCGCAGCGGCATCCAGCGGCTGCCTTGCCCGCTGGTCAAGCGCGTTTCTCTATAGCGCGTTCAATTGCCACAGCGTGCCGCCCCGGCATAAGGCTTTCCCGTGGCTGGCAAACAGTTCCAGCTGACGTTCCCCAGGCTGCGGGTAGAGGCGGCTGCTGAGACAATATTCGCCCTGGTTAACAAAGACTTCGATGGAAGAGCGATCGATAAAAATCCGCAGATGCAGGTCGCCGTTTTCCGATAACGGCACACTGCGATCGCCGTCCAACTGCGCGTCCTGATAGCCGCGTGACAGCACCAGACGCTGCGTCAACGCATCGACAAACAGCTCACAACCCTGTCCAAGGCGAATACCGTAGCGTTCAGCCGTGCTTTGCCCGGCTTCCCAGGCTATCTCTAACTCCACGGCTTCTGCATTCGGGTGCAGCATCAGCTCTTGCGTGTCCAGCACGCAGGGTAGCACTAATTGCTCCCCGATGCGGAGCGTTGCCAGTTCGTGAACCGGATTTTGGTAGAGTTTGCCGTTTGGCATCACGCACAGCTCGCGCGGCACGGTAAGGCAACCCGCCCAGCCTTCGCGTTTAGAAGGCATGGGAGATTCCCACATGTCCATCCATCCCAGCACGATGCGGCGGCCATCTTCGGCGACAAAGGACTGCGGGGCGTAAAAATCGTGGCCGTGATCCATCTCTTCAAACGGCTGATAAACGGTGAAGCCTTTCCCCGGTTGCCATCGCCCACGTAAATAGCCGCTCTGGAACAGGTTCTGATAAGCCAGGCCTTTAGCCTTGATGCCCTGCGGGGAAAACATCAGGATCTGGCTGTTTCCGAGCGGAAAGAAATCCGGGCATTCCCACATATAACCCATATCCGCGTTGGCTTCTGCGAGAATGCGATCTAACTGCCACTCACGAAGTGAATTGCCTCGATAAAGTAATACTTTGCCTCGATCGTGCTCGTCCCGGGCACCAATGACCATCCACCAGGTGCCCTCCTGTTGCCATACCTTCGGATCGCGGAAATGCATGATGCCGGGCGGTGGGGTGAGAATGACGCCTTGTTTCTTAAAGTGAACCCCGTCTTCGCTGGTGGCGAGGCATTGCACCTGGCGTATAGCGCTGTCATTGCCCGCACCTTCCAGCCAGATATGCCCGGTGTAAATCAGCGAGAGCACGCCGTTATCGTCCACCGCGCTGCCGGAGAAGCAGCCATCGCGATCCCATTCGTCCCCCGGCGCCAGCGCAATGGGCTGATGTTCCCAGCGAACCATATCCCGGCTGGTGGCATGCCCCCAATGCATTGGCCCCCAGTTTTGATCGAACGGGTGGTGCTGATAGAAGGCGTGGTAAAGCCCATTGTGATAAATCAGGCCGTTAGGATCGTTCATCCAGCCCGCGGGTGGGGCCAGATGATAGAGCGGATAAAAGGCGTTGCCGCGCGCTGTTTGCAGAGTTTCTAAGGCGGATTGCGCCTTGTTCAGTGGGGTATTCATAGCATTACCTGGTGGTCAGATTTAAAGAAGGATGTTCGTTCCCGGGGGTTGAGTCTTTGAGCAGAAAAGCGGATATCAGCGTGAGTGCCAGAACCAGTCCGGCCAGAATCATGTAGGTGTCTGCGAAGCCTAGCTGGTCGTAGCCGCGCCCCACCAGTGGAGAAAGTACGGTGGCACAGATTGACGTTATAAACTGGAAGCCCACCAGATACAGCGTGGCGGAGAGTCGCTGATCGAACTGCGTGGTGATGTACTTAAACATTGAAATAAGCAGGATAGGAAGCTCAACGGCGTGCAATAGCTTCATGCAGGAGATGGTCAGCGGATCGCTTGCCATCCCGGAGCCAAAAATACGCATCGCCATGATCAGGCCGCTGAGCAGCAATCCGCGTTTGGCCCCGATGCGGTTAACCAGCATTGGGGCGAGAAACATTCCGCCCGCTTCCAGAAAGACCTGAAAAGAGTTGAGAAAACCAAACATTTCGTTGCCGCGCTGCACGTCGTTAAACAGCGAGGCGAAGTACACCGGGAACTGCTGATCGTATACGTTGTAGACGCTGACGCCGCAAACGAAAAGGACCAGCGCCCAGAAGCGAGAGAGCTTCAGCAGCCCGAAGGCATAGGTCAGCGTAAGGGCGCTGGCTTTGCCGTATTCCAGTTCGCTGAGGGCGTTAGGTTGCATATCGCGCATGCGCCACAGCAACAGCAGAAACAGGCAGGCAGAGGCGCTACCCATCCAAAAATTCAGCTGTGGATCGAGATTAAAGAGCAGCCCGGCAAAAAATGTAGCGCCAGCCCAGCCTAAAGAGCCCCACATGCGTGACTTGCCGTATTCAAAGCCAACGATGCGGCTGACGCGCTCGGTATAGGACTCCAGCGCACCAATCCCGGCGAAGAAGGTTGCCCCGACATAAAGCCCGACGCTGATAGCACCTGCGACAATATTTATCTGGAGCAAGGGCGTGCAGACGAAGATAAACCAGGGGCCGCTTATCAGAAGCAGGACGCCTATCACCCACAGCAGCGATTTACGAAGCCCCAGTTTGTCCTGAACAAAGCCGTACAGCGGCTGGGCACACAGGGCGGTAAAGGCGATGATGGAGAAGATCAGCCCGGTTTCCGCTCCTTTCAGGCCGATTTTCTGGTTCAGCCAGAGGGCGATCAGTGAAAACGCCGATGACCAGGTCCAGAAAAAGGTAAACAGCAGCCCGCTCAGGATCAGATAGTAGTGTTTATTGCGTTTGGTCAGTGCCATGTGTGCAGTCTCTGAATGCTTGAATGACTGTATTGTTAACGTTAACTTTTGAGTGGGAGAAGAGCGTAAGATTCATAAATGTGATGTTAATCGCAATAGTTAACGTTAACAATGTGGTTTTGTGATCCAGATTGGATCATCAGCGAAAGCGGGAAATTAGAGGGAGGCCCGATGCAGAGCATCGGGCGTTCATCAGGGCGGATCAGCGGCGATGGGCCAGGCGGCGAACTAAATGGTCGCCGAGGCTTTGCACCAGATGCACCATTACAATCAGGATGATGACGGTTCCGACCATGACCTGGTTGTTAAAGCGCTGGTAGCCGTAGCGAATCGCCAGGTCGCCCAGACCGCCGCCGCCGATAACACCGGCCATTGAAGAGAAGCCGATCAGCATCACTATTGTCAGCGTGATGCCCGCCAGAATGGCAGGGAGCGCCTCGGGCAGCAGCACTTTACTCACCACATGCCAGGCGTTGCCGCCCATCGACAGAATGGCTTCAATCCGGCCTTTGTCTACCTCATCCAGCGCGCTTTCGACCACGCGGGCGAAGAAGGGGAAGGCGCCGATGGTGATGGGCACCACAGCGGCAGTGCTGCCGAGCGTGGTGCCGACGATAATGCGGGTCAGCGGGATCAGCGCGATAAGCAGGACAATAAACGGCAACGAGCGCCCCACGTTAATGATGCTGCCGAGAACCTGATTCAGGCGAGGCGCGGGCAATACCGCATCCCGGCGAGTCAGGAACAGCAGGACGCCGAGCGGCAGCCCAATCAGTACGGTAAACAGCCCGGCCAGGCCCACCATGTAAAGCGTGTCGAGGGTGCCGTCCAGCAGGAGCGGCCAAAGATCTTCCCAACTCATGCTACTTCGCATAAGACTCTCCCTTCCACGCCGTGGCGGCGTAAGAACTCGCGTTCGGCCTCTGCGTCGTGCAGCAGAGAAGTGCGTAACCTGGAGAACGGGTCGACTAATCGTTCAGACAGCGGGCCGCTTTCGATTAATTGGCCGTGCTCCAGCAGCGCCGCGTGATCGCAGATGGCTTTGACGACTTCCAGTTGATGGGTGATCAGTACGATCGTCAGCCCAAGCTGGCGGTTGATGTCCGCCAGCAGGGCCAGAATTGACGCGGTCGTGTCAGGATCCAGCGCGCTGGTGGCCTCATCGCAGAGCAGGATTTCCGGGTGGGCGGCCAGCGCCCGGGCAATGCCAACGCGCTGTTTTTGCCCGCCGGAAAGCTGGGACGGAAAGGCTTTGGCTTTGTCGCTCAGGCCCACAAGATTCAGCAGCTCGGCAACGCGCTTTTGGCGAGCCTCACGCGGTGTGCCGGAGATTTCCAGCGGCACGGCAACGTTGTCCTCCACGCTGCGGGCGTGAATCAGGTTGAAATGCTGGAACACCATGCCGGTGCGCTGGCGGTGCTGGCGCAGCTCGCGCTGGTTAAAAGTGGTGATGTCCCGGTCATTCATGATAATGCGGCCCGAGGTGGGCCGCTCCAGCAGA
This sequence comes from Cedecea sp. AS113, assembly GCF_037152415.1. Lineage (NCBI taxonomy): Bacteria > Pseudomonadati > Pseudomonadota > Gammaproteobacteria > Enterobacterales > Enterobacteriaceae > Cedecea > Cedecea sp. AS113. The sequence goes on along the minus strand of NZ_JBBCMI010000007.1, from coordinate 128,399 downwards.
TTGAGACAGCGAATAAGCGTACTTTTCCCGGCGCCGCTGCGGCCCAGAATGCCGTAAATAGCGCCATCCGGGACCACAAGGTTAATGTCATCCAGCGCCGGTCGGCCTTCTCCGGCGTACACTTTGCTCAGCCGCTCAAGAGCGATCATGACTTAGTCTCTACCGGGATCACCGAGCCGTTGTACTGCTTGCGAATGAACTCGGCCACCTGAGGGGATTCAAGATCTTTCGCCAGCTGTTTGATGCGTGGGTCGTTTTCCAGATTCGGGTTGGTGACCAGAATGTTGGCGTAAGGGTTATGGGTGGCGCTTTCCAGGCCAAGGGAGTCTTTGGCCGGGCTGAGTCCGGCTTCCAGCGCATAGTTGCCGTTGATCACGCCCAGGCCTACGTCATCCAGCGAACGGGGAATCTGCGGGGATTCAACTTCCAGGATTTTCAGCTTCTTCGGGTTGCTGGCAATGTCTTTGGGCGTTGCCTGGTTGGTGGCGGCGTCCTTAAATTCCGGTTTGAGGGTGATCAGGCCTTTGTCCTGGAGCAGGTAAAGGGCACGACTGAGGTTGGTGACGTTGTTCGGTACCGCGATGGTTGTGCCTTCCGGGATGGATTTCAGGTCTTTGTATTTGTGTGAGTAGATGCCCAGCGGTTCGATATGTACCGTGGCGGCAACGACAAATTTCTTGCCGAGCGCTTTCTCCTGGTCACGTAGATAAGGCACATGCTGGAAGTAGTTGGCATCGACGTCGCCGTTCGCCAGCAGTTCGTTGGCGTTAACGCCGTTGCTCAGTTCGACGACCTTCAGCTTGAGATTAGGGTCGAGTTTTTGCACAAAGGCGAGGATTTCCGCATGCGGGACCGGATCTGCCGCGACGCGCAGCGCATCTGCGGCCTGTGCCGCGAAAGCCAGAGACAGTGACAGCGCAACGCCAGCCAATTTAAAAGCGGTCTTTTTCATCATTATTTTCCTTTTGTTTTAATGTGTTATTAAGCGATCAGTTCACTGCTGTTACGAAGGACATCCGGGTAATAACGCTCCGCCACGTCAGGGTGTGAGCGCAGGCGGCCTTTCAGATAGTTCCAGCCCACGTCGCGCAGCAGCGGGTTTTGCGGGTCGCTTTCTGGCCCCAGGGCTTCGCGGGCCAGCGATTCCGGGAGCTGATAAACCGGCACCACGGCGTTGAGCTGTGCGCCGAGGAAGAAGGCGATGGACAGGCGTTCTTCATCCTGAGGAGGAGAAACTACGCGGTGAACGGTAGCGCGCAGGTAGCCGTTGGTGGCCAGCTCCAGCAGTTCGCCAATATTGACCACAAAGCTGCCCGGCAGCGGCTGGGCATCGACCCAGTTGTCCGGCGAGACTTCGACCTGCAGGCCTTTTTTCTCGTCCTGCAGCAGGAAGCTCAGGAAGCCGGAGTCTTTGTGAGCGCCCACGCCCTGGCTGCTCTGCGTGGCAGACTGCCCAGGATAGCGAATCAGTTTGATGTGTTCGTTGGGCAGGTTGCCGTAAAGGTCGTCAAAGGCATCGGCCGGCAGGCTAAGGGCTTCGGCAAAGGTGCGCAGCAGTTTTAACGCTACCGCGGTCATTTCGCTTTGCCACCGTAAAAGCGTGGGCTTGAGTTCTGGCCTGGCGGTCGGCCAGAGGTTTGGCCCCTGCAGGCGACGCCACGCCGGGGCATATTCATCCGGCGGCAATGCCTGGCGTTCTGCGCCGAGGTCAAACTGTTCGCGCCAGTCGGGCTGGCCGCGGGTAAGTTCGCTGGCGGCGCGGTTGTAGCCACGGAAATGCGGCGAATGGATCATCGCCACCTGCTGTTTTTCATCGTCGGGGAGGGCAAAGAAGCTGCGGGCTTCGTCCTGGACCGCCTGCTGCAGGTCAGGGCTGATACCGTGGTTGATCAGGTAGAAAAAGCCAATTTCTCGCGCGGCGTAGCGCAGCTGGCTGAGGAAGGCTGAACGGTCAGTTTCACTGCCGCTCAGTTGGGAAAGGTCAAGAATCGGCAGTGCCAGGCCTGGATTGGTGCTCATAGTTTACTCCGGTCAATAAAGTCTTAGAAAAGGCGGTCGGTTTGAGTTCGGCACAACAGCGGCACAGCATCATGGCAATGTCCTTCTGGATACGGTCGGGTAGCGTTAGCGCTTACCTTGCCGCAATCAAAAAACCTCGCCCAATATTGTTATCTTCTAAGGTATGACCCGGTGGGGTTCTAAGCATTTGCGGAAACGAGAAAAGTCTAATCATTGCAAAATATTTCAATGAATAGGGGTAACTTATGGATTTCACTGAGGCTTAATTACATTTAGAAATAGTTAACGAGCAGTTAAGTTATGGCGGCAGTTAAGTTTATGGGTTTTATGCCGAAGAGGTTGCTAAGCGTTTCGCTTTCTACCCCCAGGTGTCTTCATCATGCTAAAAACTACACAATCCCGATTTATTACCTCTTTATGTTTGTTTTTCATGTTGTTAATTACGGTCACTTCGCTGGTGATTCACTTTTTTGTGACGCCGCAGCTGAAGCGCAACGAAACCCAGCTGATTCGCTTCGAAGTGGATAACGTGGCGGTCAATATTACCGAGCAGATGAACCGGGTACAGGCGCAGATGCGCAGCATTACCCAGTCCGTGGCTGCAATGCAAAGCGATGATATCAATAAGTTATTACCGACGCTGGTGGATCAGTACCAGGATGTGAACGTGTTTGGCGGCGGCATCTGGCCTCTGCCGGAAAAACGCGAGGCGGGGCGCAATAAGTTCAGCACTTTCTTTGCCCGCAACGGCAGCAATAAACTTGAAGAAAATACCTACTGGAACTCGGATGCCGCGCCTAACTACTACGAGCAGGTGTGGTACAAAGCCGGGCTGGCTTCTCCGGCAGGGCAATGTGCCTGGGCAAACGCCTACCAGGATGACGCCAGCCCGCAGCCGCGAACTAACTGCGCCATGGCGATTACCAAAGAGGGGCAGCCGTGGGGCGTGGCAACCATCGACGTGACGCTGGGCTTCTTTAATCAACTGGCCAAACAGATGAGCGAGGCGGTGAAAGGCCAGGTGCTGATCATCGAAGCCGACGGGAAAGTCGTCGGCAACGCGGATCAGATTGGCAAAACGGCGGGCTTAAAAAATCTTTCTGAGCTGAGCGGCTCGCTGCCAATGGCGAAAGCGGTTCAGGGAATGTTGCCCGGTTTCAATGCCAGCCAGAGCGGTGAGAATGAATACGATAACGACGGCACTTCGCACACCGTTATTTTACAGACGGTAAAAGGCAGCCCGTGGATTCTGGCGGTTGACCTGCCAACTGCGCTGCTGACCAAACAAACGGACGCGATTCTGCTGCGCCTTGGCATGGTGCAGATCCCGATGGCGATCGTTTTGCTCGGGATCCTGGTGCTGTTTGTTCGCAACATGATGCGCCGCCTGGGCGATCTTAACCACAACATCAGCCGCCTGTCTGCCGGTGGTGCTGATCTGACGCAGCGCCTTGAGCCCACCAGCAGCCCGGAATTTAACGCCATTATCGACAGTTTTAACGGCGTGATTAGTTACCTGCAAACCATGCTGCGGCAGGTTGGGGATAGCGCCAGGGCCATTTCTTCGGCCTCTCATCAGATTGCGACGGGCAACCAGGATCTGTCCGCCCGCACCGAAGATCAGGCCAGTTCGATTGAGCAAACGGCGGCCTCGATGGAGGAGCTGACCAGCACCGTTCGCCAGAATGCCGACAACGCCGCCCACGCCAACGAGCTGGCGCGCGAAGCGTCCAGCGTGGCGGTGAAAGGGGGAGAAGTGGTGAAGCAGGTCGTCAGCACGATGAATGCTATTCAGACTTCTTCCGGCAAAGTGGTGGATATTATCAGCGTGATTGACAGCATCGCTTTCCAGACCAATATCCTGGCGCTCAACGCCGCTGTTGAGGCCGCCCGAGCCGGTGAGCAGGGCAGAGGTTTTGCGGTTGTGGCTTCTGAGGTTCGCAGCCTGGCTCAGCGCTCTGCGCAATCGGCACGGGAAATTAAAGCGCTGATCGAAAATTCGGTGAGCAATGTGAATCTGGGGACTGAGCTGGTTAATCAGGCTGGCAGCACCATGGAAGAGCTGACTCAGGGCGTGCGTAACGTGACGACGCTGATGGCCGAAATTATGTCTTCCAGCCGCGAGCAGAGCACCGGCATTGAGCAGGTGAATCTGGCGATTAATCAGCTGGATAGCACCACGCAGCAGAACGCCGCGCTGGTCCAGGAAGTCTCTTCCGCCTCGCATTCTATGGCGGAACAATCCACTCAGCTTGAGCGTGTAGTCGCCGGATTTAAACTCTAATCACAGCGGGCACCCAGGCGGTGCCCGTTTCTTTTTGGCCTACCTTCCCGTTGAAACCCCGCTTGCAATTTGCCCAATCATCTTTTATTTTATTGTTACGTTATAACATATCGGAACGATTTTTATGCAGCGCGATATCCATCCGTTTTACCGGACCGTGGTGTTTCACGACACCAGCGTAAATGAATATTTTAAAGTGGGCTCGACGATCAAAACCGACCGCGAGATTGAGCTGGACGGGGTGACTTACCCCTACGTGACGATCGAAGTCTCTTCTGCTTCACATCCTCATTACACCGGCAAACAGAAAGTCTTCGTCAATGAAGGCGGCCCGGCGCGCTTCCAGCAGCGTTTTGGCAAGTTCTTTGGCGGGAAGGAGTCTTAAGAAATGCAGGTATTGAATTCACTTCGCAGTGCAAAACAGCGCCACCCCGATTGCCAGATTGTGAAGCGTAAGGGGCGGCTGTATGTGATTTGCAAATCTAATCCGCGTTTTAAAGCGGTGCAGGGACGGAAGAAACGTCGCTAGCGGTTATCGCTCACCCGCAGGTTGCTGGCGGGTGAGTGAGAAGACATCATAAAACGACAGTTCCCCTTTGCGGTTGAGCATTTTGTGCAACAAAGATTTTTGCTCTTCATCCACGCCTGGGGAGTTAAGAATTTCATCGATCAGCGCCGTGGGCACGTTGCGGGTGTTGTACCATTCGCCGTTATAGCAAACGCGCAGGTCGAGAACGTCAATATCGCTGTAGCGGTAGCGAGGGTTGACGTCAAAGAAGAAAAACGCGTTCATCAGCGCGAACAGCACGACCAGCAGCCATACTGAGCCCGCCAGGGTTTCTGATTCCAGCATTACCCACATTGTGGCAAACCAGCCGATATACATGCCGATAAATAATCCGGGATGCTTGCGGATAAAACTGATACTGAAGCGCGGGCGGTTATCGCGCTTTTCAGTTTCATTCAGATGTTCGATGGTATTGGTAAGCAGGCGCTGAATTTCTGACATGGTGTGCCTTCTAAGTTCTCTGTTTCGGTTGTACGCGTGGCCAGACTATTTTAAGAACCAGGGACCAGGCAAAAAAGTAACAGATAAGCCAAAAATAACCATAACAGTTAACAAGCCTGACCGACTTAAAGTGTCTTAATGATACGGGCCGGGTTACCCACCACAACGCAGTTGGCTGGAATATCTCTGGTCACTACCGAGCCTGAACCCACCACCACATTATCACCAATGGTGACGCCCGGATTAATAACCGCGCGTCCGCCAATCCAGACGTTATTGCCAATTGTCACCGGCTTGCCAAGTTCGACGCCGCTATTTCGTGTTTCTGCATCCAGGGGATGGGTCGCGGTATAAATATGAACGCCAGGTGCCAGCATACAGTTGTCACCAATGCGAATAGGACAAGGGTCCAGCATGACGCATTCAAAATTGGCGTAGAAGTTTTTACCCAGGTAGATGTTGTAGCCATAGTCGCAGCGGAAAGTGGGTTCGATGTAAGCCCCTTCGCTCTGGCCAAGCAGCTCGGCGAGGATCTCATCGCGGTACGCCTGTTCGTCCGGCGAACTTTGGTTGTAGCGATGCAGCAGTTGGCGTGCTTTGTGGCTCTCCAGCTGCAGGGTTTCGTCTCCAGGCCGGTATAGCTCTCCGGCAATCATTTTACGCTTTTCTTCACTCATCACGGGTTCCCTCTTCAGTGGCCTGCAAGGCTACCTGAATTTCGGAAGAAAAGAGTGGGTATCGTTCCCCGAGCGTGATGGACCTCACGTCGCAGACTGCGGCGCGGAAGGTTAGCGTTGAGGAGTGCTGGCGGTATTTCGCTGGCTGGTTAACGGGCGTTAATCCAAACCTGTGTAACATCGACTGAGACAAACCAGACAATAACAGAAGATAAAATGTGATTTTAAATATTATTTAATAAGACAGCTATTAACGAATAAATTTCCACACTGAGGGTGGGATTTTATCATACAGTTTATTCATCGTCAGTTCTGCAAGACGGTGGTCGGCTGCTGAATAAAATACCGCCAGTTCATTATCTGATAATTCATATTTATTTTTTTCTATTACGCGTTCCAGCGTATCAATTGTCTGACAACGCCGCAGGCGCATCAAATAATCGGTCTTAGTGAGCTTGGTAGTCATAAATTCGCCTTAAGTATTTTAATATTTTTAGAACGAGTGGCTTACTGGGTTAGCGCGACTCTCACTGATGAAACATCTGAACAAGCGATTCCCTGATTTACGCCACCGCTGCAAGTCCTGTGCGTTAATGCCGTAATTGCTAAATAACATGAAAGTATCGTCCAGGTATTCATCAATCTGTTCAATCAATTTGCTCTCATCTGGATACTTAATCTTATAATTAAGCGCCGATGCTGCAATGTGCTCAATCAATTCATTCAACTGCAGATTAATGGCCGACGTAGGATCATTAACCCACCCATGATTGCTCTCACCAAGATTGGTCAGACAATCGTGATACAGACTCTCACAGAGGAACTTAAGCTGCGCGATGTCGTGCCGCTTTGGTGAGTATTCGTCCATAGTGCTGCCCCTTTTATCGGTAAACCAAATGATAAACACAACGGGTTGGGGTGGACACACCTGAAGAGGTGAAGAACTGTTGCCACGATTATTACATGTGCTGTAACTATAAATCAATATTGCCTGGATTTCATGCGGCTCTAACGAAAAATTACAATTAAGTTAAAAAAGGAGAATACGTTACTAAATGTGAATTAAAACTTTAGTATGAATTTTAACTTAAATTCTCAGGCAGTCATTAACCCATAATCGGTAATATTTATAACTTTCAGCTGGTTAATCCATCTATAAGACTATTCTGTATCCGGCTAAAAATCAGGCGTTAATTTGTAAGAATATTCCCAAATAAATGTAACACTTCGGTTTTTGTTGTTTCGTTAATCATGGATTAACGAGCATTTAAGCGTTATTATTTCCGAAATGAGGCGGCATTTATGTTGAAGATAATGCGGAAGAGAGAAGTGAATGTGGAAATAAGAAATCTGAATTAACAATACTGAAACCGGTTTCTGTATTCATAAAAAAGGCCGCATTAGGCGGCCTTTTGTTATGTGATTGAACGGCTTACTGGTGATGCTCTACCGCATGCGCATGTTCAATATCTTCACTCTTGCGGCTAAAGCGGCGGCGTACCACCACGAAGAACACCGGCACGAAGAAGATAGCCAGCACGGTCGCGGTCACCATACCGCCCATTACACCGGTACCTACGGCGTTCTGCGCGCCACTGCCCGCACCGGTACTGATAACCAGCGGCATTACCCCGAGGATAAACGCCAGAGAAGTCATCAGAATCGGACGCAGACGCATACGCACGGCTTCCAGCGTCGCTTCAATCAGACCTTTGCCTTCTTTCTCCATCAGATCTTTGGCGAATTCAACGATAAGTATCGCGTTCTTCGCCGACAAACCAATGGTTGTTAGCAGGCCAACCTGGAAGTAAACGTCGTTGGTGAGGCCACGCATCGTTGCCGCCAGCAGGGCACCGAATACGCCAAGCGGAACAACCAGCATGACCGAGAACGGAATTGACCAGCTCTCATACAGCGCCGCCAGACACAGGAAGACCACAATCAGCGAGATGGCGTACAGGGCAGGGGCCTGGTTGCCGGACAGGCGTTCCTGGTAGGACATGCCCGTCCAGTCAAAGCCAATGCCGGTTGGCAATTTCGACGCAAGCTGTTCCATCATGTCCATTGCTTCACCGGTACTTTTACCCGGTGCTGCCTGGCCAAGAATTTCCATGGACGGTAAGCCATTGTAACGTTCCAGACGCGGTGAACCGTATTCCCAGCGTGAGGTAGAGAACGCGGAGAACGGTACCATCTGGCCGGAAGAGCCACGCACGTACCAGTTACCGATGTCGCTTGGCAGCATACGGTATGGCGCTTCGGCCATGACGTACACTTTCTTCACGCGGCCACGGTCGATGAAGTCATTGACGTAGCTGCCGCCCCAGGCTGCGCCCAGCGTGGTATTGATATCGCTGATGGATACCCCCAGCGCCTGTGCTTTTTCCTGATCGATATCGATTTTGAACTGCGGTGTATCTTCCAGACCGTTCGGACGCACGCCAACCAGCAGGTCAGGGTGCTGGGCAATCATGCCGAACAGCTGGTTACGAGCCTGAGTGAGCTGCTCGTGGCCAAGGTTTGCCTGGTCAATCAGCTGGAAGTCAAAGCCGGTTGCGGTACCCAGCTCGACAATCGCCGGCAGGTTAAAGGCAAAGACCATTGCATCTTTAATCTGCGAGAAGGTGCCCATCGCACGGCCTGCAATAGCCGGAACTTTGTTCTCTTCTCCAGAGCGCTCACTCCAGTCTTTAAGCGACACGAACGCCAGACCGGTATTCTGACCACGACCGGAGAAGCCGAAGCCGTTAACGGTAAACACTGAGTTAACGTTGGCTTTCTCTTTCGTCAGGAAGTAATCCGTGACTTCATCCAGCACTTTCTGCGTACGTTCCTGGGTTGCCCCCGCAGGCAGCTGCGCCATGGCTAACAGCACGCCCTGGTCCTCGTCCGGCAGGAACGAGCTTGGCAGACGAACAAACAGAACTGCCATGCCGACAACAATCAGCAAATACACCACCAGATAGCGGCCGGTGCTGCGCAGAATGTTACCGACGCTGTCGGTGTAGTGGTGCGTGCTCTTGTCGAACATTCTGTTGAACCAGCCGAAGAACCCTTTCTTGTCATCGTGATGACCTTTCGGGATTGGCTTAAGCATGGTTGCACAGAGTGCAGGAGTCAGGATCATCGCGACCAGTACCGACAGCACCATCGCCGAAACGATAGTAATCGAGAACTGACGATAGATGGCACCGGTAGAGCCGCCGAAGAAGGCCATTGGGACAAACACTGCAGACAGTACCATCGCGATACCGACCAGTGCGCCCTGAATCTGACCCATGGATTTACGCGTGGCTTCCTTCGGTGGCAGTCCATCTTCCACCATCACGCGCTCGACGTTCTCAACCACAACGATGGCGTCATCCACCAACAGGCCTATCGCCAGCACCATGCCGAACATCGTCAGGGTGTTTATCGAGTAGCCAAAGGTGGCAAGGATAGCGAACGTGCCCAGCAGTACCACCGGTACCGCAATGGTTGGAATCAGCGTTGCCCGGAAGTTCTGCAGGAACAGATACATAACCAGGAACACCAGCACGATAGCTTCGACCAGCGTTTTCACCACTTCGTTAATGGAGATTTTAACGAACGGCGTGGTGTCGTACGGATATACAACTTTCAGGCCTGCCGGGAAGTAAGGCTGAAGTTTTTCTACCGTGGCGCGTACCGCTTCGGCGGTATCCAGGGCGTTAGCACCTGTCGCCAGTTTTACACCCAGACCGGCAGCAGGCTGGCCGTTATAGCGAGCGATAACGTCATAGCTTTCGCCGCCCAGCTCAACTTTTGCCACGTCTTTCAGCAGTACGCGAGATCCATCCTGATTCACTTTCATCAGGATTTTGCTGAACTCTTCTGCTGATTTCAGACGGGTTTGCGCAATGATGGAGGCGTTCAACTGCTGACCTTTGACCGGCGGAGTCCCACCGAGCTGGCCCGCTGCTACCTGGGCGTTTTGTGCCTTGATAGCGTTGATCACATCCACCGGCGTCAGCTGGTAGTTGTTCAGTTTGTTCGGATCCATCCAGATACGCATCGCGTACTGAGCACCAAACAGCTGAACGTCACCGACACCGTGGGTACGGCTGACCGGGTCTTTAATGGTTGCGCCAACGTAGTCTGCAATATCCTGCTGGTTCATTGAACCGTCGGTGCTGATCATACCCAGTACCATCAGGAAGCTGCTTGAGGACTTCTCAACGCTAACCCCTTGCTGCTGTACTTCCTGCGGCAGCAGCGGCATAGCCAATTGCAGTTTGTTCTGCACCTGAACCTGTGCGATATCGGCATCGGTGCCGGAATCGAAGGTGATGGTGATTTGAACGGTACCAGAGGAATCACTGGTAGAGGACATGTATAACAGGCCATCGATACCGTTCATATTCTGTTCGATAACCTGGGTTACTGAATCCTGTACCGTTTTCGCATCTGCACCCGGGTAGTTAGCTGAGATCTGAATTGCCGGTGGCGCGATCGTAGGATACTGCGCGATAGGCAATTTCATGATCGCAAGCGCACCCGCCAACATAATAATGATGGCGATTACCCAGGCAAAGATGGGGCGATCGATAAAAAACTTAGACATGTCTTAACGGCTCCTGTTTAAGTTAAGACTTCGGTTGTTCTGACTGCGCGCCTGCGGCGGGTTGCTGTTGGCCTTTATTGTCTTCCGCAACTTCCTGCGCTTTTACCTGAACACCCGGTTTTACTTTCTGTAGGCCGGTAACAATCACGCGATCGCCTGTTTGTAACCCATCGGTAACCAGCCATTTGTCGCCGATCGCCTGGCTGGTTTGCAGCTGGCGAACTTCAACTTTGTCATCCTTCCCAACAACCATCGCTGAAGCATCACCGCGTGGAGTACGAGTTACCCCCTGCTGCGGAACCAGGATGGCATTCGGGTTAACGCCTTCTTCCAGTTTGGCGCGAACAAACATTCCTGGCAGCAGGGTTTTGTCCGGGTTAGGGAAGATAGCGCGCAGGGTGATAGACCCGGTGGTCTGGTCAACGGTCACTTCAGAGAATTCCAGCGAGCCTTCCTGAGGGTAGGCAACGCCGTTGTTCATCGTCAGCTGGACTTTCGCTTTACCGTTTTCCTGTTTCAGTTTGCCGTCGGCCAGCTCCTGCTTCAGGCGCAGGAAGTCATCGCTGGATTGGGTCACATCCACATAAATCGGGTCAAGCTGCTGGACGGTGGCGAGGGCGGTGGTTTGCCCGCTGGTAACCAGCGCACCTTCGGTGACCGCGGATTTCCCGATGCGGCCGCTGATAGGTGAAGTGACTTTGGTGTAGGCCAGGTTGATACGAGCAGTTTCCACTGCGGCTTTTGCTGCGACGACGTCAGCGTTTGCCTGCTGTGCGGTTGCCGCAGCCGTATCGTAGTCAGACTGGCTGATGTACTTGGTGCCCAGCAGTTTCTGGTAACGTTTGACGGTCAGCTGTGCAAGATTCGCGCTGGACTGGGCTTTCGCCAGGTCGCCTTTCGCGCTGTCGTAGGCAGCCTGATAGGTGGCAGGATCGATCTGATACAGCGAAACACCGGCCTGAATGTCGCTCCCTTCAGTGAAGTTACGCTTCAGAATAATGCCGCTAACCTGAGGACGAACTTCTGCGATGCGGAAGGCGTTGGTGCGTCCTGGAAGCTCAGTAGTAATCTGCAATGGCGCGCTTTTCAGAGTCACTACACCCACTTCCGGGGCGTGCGGCGCACTCTGCTGAGTCTCTTTCTCGTTACATCCTGTAAGCGCTAAGCTGCCTGAGAGCATCAGAACGGCCGCCAGAGGCGTAAACCCTCTGTTTTTGTTCATATGTAAACCTCGAGTGTCCGATTTCAAAGTTGTTCAATGGATCAAATGTCCACAAACCCATTGCTGTGTTTATATTATCGTCGTGCTATGGTACATACGTTCACAAATGTATGTAAATCTGACTAAAGTAAATTCACTCACTTATGGCACGAAAAACTAAAGCTCAGGCGCTTGAAACCCGCCAGCACATCCTCGACGTTGCGATTCGCCTGTTTTCACAACAGGGCGTCTCTGCGACTTCGCTAGCGGATATCGCGCAGGCTGCCGGGGTAACTCGTGGTGCAATTTACTGGCATTTCAAAAATAAGTCGGAATTGTTTAGTGAGATCTGGGAGCTAACCGAATCCAGTATTGGTGACTTAGAGATTGAGTATCGGGCAAAATATCCAGACGATCCACTCTCGGTGATAAGAGAATTACTCATTTATATCCTACAGGCAACGGTGACAGAAGAGCGCCGGCGCCTGATGACCGAAATCATTTTCCACAAGTGCGAGTTTGTGGGCGAACTCGAAGTTTTGCAGCAGGCCAGACGCACGCTTTATATGGAAGGAAATGAGCGTATCGAAGCCGCTTTACAGCGCTGTATCGACGCCGGAAAACTCCCTGCAGGCCTGCGCCTTTCCCTCGCCGTCACGCTGATGCGCAGCTACATTACCGGGCTGATTGAGAACTGGCTGGTGGCTCCGGAAACCTTTGATTTACATGCTAAAGCGCCAGACTTTGTCGCCGTCCTGCTGGAGATGTTCCAGCTTAGCCCCACGCTGAACAAACCGGCGTAACTTTCGGCTGCCATTCACCCGATAAATCATTTGAGATTCCTCCGAGGGCGATTGCTATTCTGCGCCCTGAAGCCGTGTTATTCTGCGCGTCTTCCGTGGCCTTTTACTTTTAGCTGGCACTCACATGCGCAGCACCGTAATGACTCAACCATGACTACCCAGCCCAACGCTCTGTCGCGGACTTCCCGTTCCGCATTGATTCTTTTCCTGTTTTTGTGTGTTTCCGTCCTGTTGCCTTTTTCTGTGGCCCAGGCGGCGGCAGGCAATGGCGATTTGCCTACAAAGGCAGAGGTGCAGTCGCAGCTGGACTCGCTGAATAAGCAAAAAACGCTGACGCCGGACGATAAGCTTACCCAGAAAGATCTCACCGAAACGCTTGAGATGCTGGACAAGCTCGACCGCGTGAAGCAGGAAACGGCACAGCTTAAAACCACGGTTGCCCAGGCACCGGACAAGCTGAAGCAGGCGACCGACGCGCTGAATTCGCTGAGCACGCCAGCCGATGACGAAGCGACGCGTAAAACGCTGGGTTCGCTTTCCCTTCGTCAACTGGAAGCCCGGCTGACCGGCGTGCTGGATCAGCTGCAGTCGGCCAACAACGATTTATCCACGCTGAACAGTCAGCTGGTGTCGCTGCAAACCCAGCCTGAGCGCGTGCAGAATGCCATGTATAGCGCCTCTCAGCAGCTTCTGCAGGTACGTAACAGGCTGAACGGCACCACGCCGGGGGAAGCCACTCTCCGTCCAAGCCAGCAAAACTTGCTGCTGGTGCAGCAGGCGCTGTTGAATACCCAAATTGAGCAACAGCGGAAAAGCCTGGAAGGCAACACTGTCTTGCAGGATGCGCTGCAAAAACAGCGCGATTACACCAACGCCAATATCGGGCAGCTTGAGCACACGCTTCAACTGCTGCAGGAAGCGGTTAACAGTAAGCGTTTAACGCTGACGGAAAAAACGGCTCAGGAAGCCGTCACGCCAGACGACGCCGATGCCAGCGCGGTGCAAAATAACCCGCTGGTGCGTCAGGAACTGGACGTTAACCACCAGCTCAGCCAGCGGCTGATTAACGCCACTCAAAGCGGGAATGAGCTGGTTCAGCGGAATATCCGCGTTAAAAACTGGCTCGATCGTGCGCTACAGTCCGAGCGTAATCTGAAAGAACAAATCTCGGTGCTGAAGGGCAGCCTTTTGCTGTCGCGCATTCTTTATCAGCAGCAGCAAACGCTGCCGTCAGCCGACGACCTGGAAGACCTCACCAACCGCATCGCCGACCTGCGCCTGGAGCAGTTCGACATCAACCAGCAGCGTGATGCGCTGTTCCAAAGCGACAGCTACGTCGACAAGATTGTCGAAGGGCATAAAAACGAGGTTAACGACGAAGTTCACGACGCGCTGATGCAGGTGGTGGACATGCGTCGTGAGCTGCTGGACCAGCTCAACAAGCAGCTGGGCAACCAGCTGATGATGGCGATTAACCTGCAGATTAACCAACAGCAGCTGATGAGCGTCAGCAGCAGCTTGAAGAAAATGCTTACCCAGCAAATCTTTTGGGTGAACAGTAACAAACCGATGAACTGGGAGTGGATCAAATCCTTCCCGGGCGCGCTGCACGACCAAATCAAAGGCATGAAGCTGGATATCAGCTGGCACAAAGTGCTGGACGGGCTGTTTATGTCGCTGTTCACCGCGCTGCCGTTAATGCTGCTGGCCGGGCTGCTGCGCTGGCGCTACAAGTGGATCGACAGGCAGCTGGCTAAGCTGGCCTCGGAGGTCGGGCAGCTGCGCACGGATACCCAGCTCAACACGCCTAAGGCGATTTTGCTCAACTTCCTGAAAGTGCTGCCGCTGACGATGGCCATTCTCTCGGTGGGGCTGGTATTGCTGTTTATGCAGCTCAATATCAGTGAGCTGCTGTGGGCGTTTGCCAAAGAGCTGGCGCTGTTCTGGCTGGTGTTTGGCATGGCCTGGCGCATTCTGAGCAGCCGCGGTCTGGCCGTGATCTGGTTTAACATGCCGGAGCACCTGACCCGTCATTATCGCCGCCAAATCGTGCGCATCAGCTTTGCCTTGCTGCCGCTGCTGTTCTGGTCTGTCGTCGGCGAGATGTCACCGCTGAACCTGATGGACGATGTGCTCGGGCAGTTTATGATCCTCCTTAACCTACTGCTGATCACCGCGCTGGTTATCCCGATGTGCCGCGACAACTGGCGGGACAAAGAGTCCCATCCGATGCGGCTGCTGACCATTACGGTGCTCTCCATTGTGCCGGTCGCGCTGCTGGTGCTGACCGCAACCGGCTATTTCTATACCACGCTGCGCCTGGCTAATCGCTGGATAGACACAGTTTATCTGGTCATTATCTGGAACCTGATTCACCAGACGGTGATTCGTGGTCTGAGCGTTGCGGCACGCCGTATTGCCTACCGCCGCGCGCTGGCTCGCCGCCAGAATATGGTTAAAGAGGGGGCAGAGGGCGCAGAGCCGGTCGAAGAGCCGCCGCTGGCGCTGGATCAGATCAACCAGCAAACCATGCGTTTGACCATGCTGCTGATGTTCGCCCTGTTCGGCGTGGTGTTCTACGCCATCTGGTCGGATTTAATTACCGTCTTTGCCTATCTCGACAGCATCGTGCTGTGGCATTACACCGGCAGCGAAGCCGGCGCCACGGTGATGAAAAACGTTACGATGGGCAGCATCTTGTTCGCGATAGTGGCGACGATGGTCGCCTGGGCGCTGATTCGAAACTTGCCGGGCCTGCTGGAAGTGCTGGTTCTGTCGCGGCTGAAAATGCGCCAGGGCGCCTCTTACGCCATTACGACCATCCTCAACTACGCCATTATCGTGATTGGAGCGATGACGGTGTTTGGCTCGCTGGGCGTGTCGTGGGACAAACTGCAGTGGCTGGCGGCGGCACTGTCGGTGGGCCTGGGCTTTGGTTTGCAAGAGATCTTCGGTAACTTCGTTTCCGGCCTGATCATCCTGTTTGAACGCCCGGTCCGCATCGGCGATACCGTTACCATCGGGACATTCTCCGGTAGCGTCAGTAAGATCCGCATCCGTGCGACGACAATCACCGACTTTGACCGTAAAGAAGTGATCATTCCGAACAAAGCGTTTGTGACCGAACGACTGATCAACTGGTCGCTGACGGACACGATCACCCGCGTGGTGATCAAGCTCGGCGTGGCGTATGGATCCGATCTCGATAAAGTGAAAGCGATCTTGCTGAAGGCGGCGATGGAACATCCGAGAGTGATGCACGACCCGGAACCAGCGGTGTACTTCACCACGTTTGGCGCCAGCACGCTTGACCATGAACTGCGCCTGTATGTCCGTGAACTACGCGACCGCAGCATTACCGTGGATGAGCTGAACCGCGCCATTGACAGACTGTGCCGTGAAAACAATATCAACATCGCCTTTAACCAGCTTGAAGTGCATCTGCACAATGAAAAAGGCGATGAACTAACGGAAGTGAAGCGTGATTTAGGCAAAAACGGCGGTCTGCCGCCGCCGACCAGCCAGCCTTAATCGCCGGCGGGAGGCGTTTGTGCTTCCCGCTGCTTACGCAGAAAATCCTGACGGACAATGTCCAGCGCCGCGAGGGCGGTGTCCGTTGGGATCTGGTGCTGCTCCAGCAGCATGATTAAATCGACGGCCAGTTTGACCTCGTCCGGGGCGTTATCCAGCGACATTCTTGCTCCTTAGTTGGGGTTAACTCAGCCCGCGTTCGCGTCTTTCAATGGCTTTTTCTATGCGGGTCAGCGCCTGACGACAGCGCTGCAGGCGGCCTTCCAGCGCGGCCAGTTCTCGCTGAAGCTTTTGCTGGCCAGCAAGCGTGGTTTGCAGGGAAAGCTGGCTTTCTCTATCGCTCACCATCGCCAGCAGCCTGCGTTCGTAATCCTGATGGGTAGCCAGTTTTTCGTACAGGTTTTCCTGCACCTTTTGCTGCGGCTCGCTTTGGCGTAAATGCGCGGTGGCCAATTCCCGCTGTAGCGCGGCAATCTGTGCCACCAGCTTTTCGGCGATAAATGCCACCTGGTCCGTTTTACCGTGGCTGACGCTAAGCTGAAGCTGGGCGAGATTAGCCTGAGCTTCCTGGAGATAGTCTTTCAGCTGCGTGCTGTGGGTATGGAAAAGCTTGCGGTCGAAGCGCGCCTGGCTTGCCCGAAGCAGGGCGACCGGCTCAACGGCGGCGGCCAGCTCGGCGACCCGGGTTTCCAGGGCTTGTAACAGCGAAGCGGTTTTCACAGAATGGCTCTCCAGGGATTGTCAGAGGTTACAGCATGAAGCGTCTTATTCTACTCATCATCGGCTGGCTGGCGGTAGTGCTTGCGACGCTGGGCGTGATATTACCGCTGTTGCCGACCACGCCATTTTTGCTGCTGGCCGCGTGGTGTTTTGCCCGCTCGTCGCCGCGTTTTCACCACTGGCTGCTGTACCGTTCATGGTTTGGCAGCTATCTGCGGCACTGGCAAACGCACCGCGCGATGCCCCGCGGATCTAAGCCAAAAGCTATCCTGTTTATTCTTGCCACCTTCGCGCTTTCGCTATGGCTGGTGAAGATAGTGTGGGTTAGAATTTTGCTGCTGGTGATACTTTGTGCGCTGTTGATCTTTATGTGGCGCATTCCGGTGGTTGATGAAGCGCAACAAAAGCGATAAACCGCAGCAGAAGCTGTTGCAATTGTCGCGTCCAGCCAGTAAATTCGAGCGTTTTCGAGCACGGGTACAGCTGGTTAACCGTTAACCAGTGGTTCACATTTGAACCCACAGGTACTCTGTTTAGTATCATGTTTTTAGCAGGCATAAACCGATGACCGCGACTGCGCAGCAGCTTGAATATCTCAAAAACAGCATTAAAAGCGTTCCTGATTACCCAAAACCAGGAATTCTGTTCCGTGACGTGACCAGCTTGCTGGAAGATCCGAAAGCATATGCCACCAGCATTGCGCTGTTAGTTTCTCGTTTCAAAGACGCCGGTATCACCAAAGTGGTGGGCACCGAGGCCCGTGGCTTCCTGTTTGGTGCTCCGGTTGCGCTGGAGCTGGGCGTGGGGTTCATTCCCGTGCGCAAACCTCGTAAGTTGCCGCGCGAAACCATCGCCGAAAGCTACGAGCTGGAATACGGCACCGACAGCCTTGAAATCCACGTAGATGCCATCAAACCGGGCGATAAAGTGCTGGTCGTGGACGATCTGCTGGCTACAGGCGGGACCATTGAAGCGACGGTGAAACTGATTCGCCGCCTCGGTGGGGAAGTGACTGATGCCGCTTTCGTTATCAACCTGTTTGACCTCGGCGGCGAGCAGCGTCTGGAAAACATGGGCGTGAAAAGCTTCTGCCTGGTGCCTTTCCCGGGCCACTAAGCTTCTTCGACCTACAGGCCTCGCCCAGCGGGCGGGGCTTTAGTTTAGAGACAAACGCCCAAAAAACGTGGTTTTTAGGCGTTTGGGCAAGCCAAAAGTTCATATCCTTTGCTTTTTTGAGGCGAAGAGAATGCTTTTAAAGCGTCAATATCCAGTCAGATATCACAAGCCTCGCCCTGCGGGCGGGGCTTATGTTAGCATTACCCCCTCGATTCACCTTTCCCGCGAACCAGAGCCTAACTCCAGATGAGCTACCAGGTCTTAGCCCGCAAATGGCGCCCCCAAACTTTTGCTGATGTTGTCGGCCAGCAACACGTACTGACCGCGCTGGCTAATGGTTTGTCGCTGGGCCGCATCCACCATGCGTATCTTTTTTCCGGCACTCGTGGGGTGGGGAAAACCTCAATCGCCCGTCTGCTGGCGAAAGGGCTGAATTGCGAAACCGGTATTACCGCGACCCCTTGTGGCGTCTGCGATAACTGCCGCGAAATAGAACAGGGCCGCTTTGTCGACCTGATTGAGATAGACGCCGCCTCGCGCACCAAAGTAGAAGACACCCGCGATCTGCTGGACAACGTGCAGTACGCCCCCGCGCGTGGCCGCTTTAAAGTCTACCTTATCGACGAAGTGCACATGCTCTCGCGCCACAGCTTTAATGCGCTGCTTAAGACGCTGGAAGAGCCGCCTCCGCACGTAAAATTCCTGCTGGCAACTACCGATCCGCAAAAGCTGCCGGTGACCATTCTTTCTCGCTGCCTGCAATTCCACCTGAAAGCGCTGGACGTCGAACAGATCCGCCATCAGTTGGAGCATATTCTTGGTGAAGAGAAGGTCGTGAGCGAGCCCCGCGCGCTGCAGCTGTTAGCCCGCGCGGCGGACGGCAGCCTGCGTGATGCGCTGAGCCTCACCGACCAGGCGATTGCCAGCGGCGACGGGAAGGTCACCACCGCCGCCGTCAGCGCTATGCTCGGCACGCTGGATGATGACCAGGCGCTGTCGCTGATTGAAGCTGTCGTCCAGGCTGACGGCCAGCGAGTCATGGCATTGCTTAACGACGCAGCCGCTCGCGGCGTGGAGTGGGAAGCTCTGCTGGTAGAAATGTCCGCGCTGCTACACCGCGTGGCGATGGTTCAGCTTTCTCCATCTGCCCTTGGCAGCGATATGGCAGCCATCGAACAGCGCATGCGAGAGCTTGCCCGCGTTGTTCCCCCGGCCGACGTGCAGCTTTATTACCAGACATTGCTGATTGGCCGCAAAGAGCTGCCGTGGGCGCCGGATCGCCGCATGGGCGTAGAAATGACGCTGCTGCGCGCGCTGGCTTTCCATCCGCGCAAGCCGCTGCCTGAGCCGGAAGCACCTCGCCAGGCGGCAAGCATTCCGGTGATTAACCCGGTCTCACACCAGCCAGCGGTAAGGCAGCAGCAGGCGGCACCGCCGCCGGACCGGGAAGCCCCTCCGCTGCCGGATGCCACCAGCCAGATCCTCCAGGCGCGCAGCCAACTGATGCGCCAGCAGGAGGCTGATAAAGCAAAAAAGAATGAGCCGGCAGCGCAACGACTAGCGCGGCCGGCAAAAAGCTCCGCGCTGGAACGTTTGGCCTCGGTGACCGAACGCGTTCAGGCGCGCCCTGCGCCGACGGCGCTGGAAAAACCAGCGAAGCCTGAAGCCTATCGCTGGAAGGCACAAAATCCGACGGAAGTCGCCCCTGAACCGGTCGCTACGCCCAAGGCGCTGAAAAAGGCGCTTGAGCATGAAAAAACGCCGGAGCTAGCGCAGAAGCTGGCCGAAGAGGCTATCGAGCGCGATGAATGGGCGGCGGAAATCAATCAGCTGGTGCTGCCAAAGCTGGTACAACAGCTGGCGCTTAACGCCTGGAAAGAGGTGGACGGCAACCGGGTTTGCCTGCATTTGCGTCCTGGCCAGCGCCACCTGAATTCGCCATCGGCGCAAAAAACGCTGTCAGATGCCCTGAGTTCGCACCATGGCGAAGCGATAGAACTGACTATTATTGAAGATGATAATCTGGTTCGCCGTACGCCGCTGGAGTGGCGTCAGGCTATCTACGAAGAGAAGCTGGCGCAGGCGCGCGAGGCGATGAGCAACGACAGCAATATTCAGACTCTGCAAAGGTTCTTTGATGCTGAGCTGGATGAAGATAGTATTCGCCCTGTTTGATATGCCTCGCCTGGCGCGGCATAGTGTGAAACCCTGATAGCCACTCTCGCATTCTGTGAGGGCTGGCCCGATGAAAGAGAGAAGATTATGTTTGGAAAAGGCGGTCTGGGTAACCTGATGAAGCAGGCCCAGCAGATGCAGGAAAAAATGGCCCAGGCTCAGGAAGAAATCGCCAACATGGAAGTCACCGGCGAGTCCGGCGCGGGCCTGGTGAAAGTCACCATCAACGGGGCGCACAACTGCCGCCGTGTCGAAATCGACCCAAGCCTGATGGAAGATGACAAAGAGATGGTTGAAGACCTGGTTGCCGCAGCCTTCAACGATGCCGCTCGCCGTATCGGCGAAGCGCAGAAAGAAAAAATGGCTGGGGTGTCCAACGGCATGCAGTTGCCACCGGGCTTCAAAATGCCATTCTGATGATTTTCCGCCTTCTCCCGCCCGGGAGAAGGCCGTTTTCTTACTCCTCGTCCAGCGCCTGATAGCTCTCCGCCAGAAAATCAATCAACGCCCGCACCGCAGGTAACTGCCCTCGTCGTGAAGGGAAGACCGCATGCACGATCTCCATTCTTGCTCGCCATTCTGGCAACACGTGAACCAGCTTGCCCCGCGCCAGCGCGTCGTTAAGCATCAGCTTCGGGAGCTGCACGACGCCAATCCCGTTCAGCGCCGCGGTACGCAGCGCGATCATATCCGTCGTCACATAGCGGGGCTTGTGGTGAACAATCACCTCCTGCTGTTCCGGGCCAAACAGGCACCAGCGATAAGTTTGCTGCGGCCTGTCCAGCGCCAGGCTTGGCCAGTGGGCGAGATCTGTAGGTGCCGCAGGCATACCCTGGCGGGCGACCAGATCAGGGCTGGCGACCAGGCACATGCTGCGGGTGGCCAGCTTGCGCATCACCAGGTCGCTGTCTTCCAGCGGCAAAGGACGCACGCGAATAGCTAAATCAACGTTTTCGTTCAGCACGTCCACGCGACGGTTGGTTTCCTCAAGCTGAATCACAATCTGCGGATAAAGATGCATAAAGCGCGCCAGCATATCGCCGACGTGGACATGCAGCAGCGCTATCGGACAGGTGAGGCGGATCAGCCCTCGCGGCTCTGACTTGAGCGTGTCGATGGCTTCCTGCGCCGCTTCTGCTTCAATCATCATTGCCTTGCAGTGGCGGTAGAAAATATGCCCGGCTTCGGTGACCGTGAAGCTCCGCGTCGAGCGCTGCAGCAGGCGGGTTTCAAGCCGCTCTTCCAGCAGCGCAATGCGGCGGCTCAGGCGGGACTTTGGAATGTCGATAACCCGGCTGGCGGGGGAAAAACCGCCGTGGTCTACCACCTGCACGAAGTACCACAGATCGTTTAGGTCCTGCATTTCTATTGTCCTGATTATGGAACACTGAGTCCATTTTAGCACTCTACCGGGCTGAGCGTCTGACGGGTAAGCTTTATCCCATCAGAAACAACCCTTGTGGAGAGAATCATGAAATCAATTCTTGGCGTCTACACCGCACCGGCTTCCCACTGGGTGGGGGATGGTTTCCCGGTTCGGTCGCTGTTTTCGTACTCAAAATTTGCCGAGCAGCTTAGCCCGTTCCTGCTGCTGGACTACGCGGGCCCGGCGGAATTTAAGCCGAGCAATAAAGGCCAGCGCGGCGTGGATCAGCATCCGCATCGTGGCTTTGAAACCGTGACCATCGTCTACAAAGGCGAAGTGGCGCATCGCGATAACGCGGGCAACGGCGGTGTGATTGGCCCGGGTGACGTGCAGTGGATGACCGCCGGGAGCGGCATCCTTCACGAGGAATACCATTCTCCGGCATTCAGCGAAGCGGGCGGCAGCCTGGAAATGGTGCAGCTGTGGGTTAACCTGCCTGCAAAAGACAAAATGACCGCGCCTGGCTATCAGCCGATTACCGACGGCGATATTCCGGTGGTCGATTTGCCGGACAATGCCGGTAAGGTTCGCGTGATTGCCGGTGAGTTTGACGGAACCAAAGGCCCGGCCAGGACCTTCTCGCCAATCAGCATTTGGGATTTGCGCCTGAACCCACAAGGCGTTACGCAGTTGGCGGTGAAAGACGGCTGGAACACGGCGCTGGTGGTGTTGAAAGGCACGGTGCTGGTCAACGGTGAAGAGGTGGCGCGTGAAGCACAGCTGGTAGTGCTGGATGCCAAAGGCGAAAGCGTGACCCTCGAAGCCAATAATGACGCGGTGGTTCTGTTGCTCAGCGGTGAGCCTCTGAATGAGCCTGTGGTGGGTTATGGCCCGTTCGTGATGAACACCAAAGAGGAGATTCATCAGGCCATCGATGATTTTAATCAGGGCCGTTTCGGCAAAGACATCGCGTAAACATTTCCCCCGGCGAGCCTTCGTGCGGGGGATATCTTTTCCTATACCCATCCGCGGGGCTAATGTTAGGCTATAGCCCACTTTTTTCTCACAAGCCCGAGCGATGCAAACCAGTCCTTTACTCTCAGCCCTTATGGAATCCCTGCGCTGCCTGCCCGGCGTTGGCCCGAAATCCGCCCAGCGTATGGCGTTTGCCCTGCTGCAGCGCGACCGCAGCGGCGGCATGCGTCTGGCTCAGGCGCTGACCCGCGCCATGTCCGAGATTGGCCACTGTGCGGATTGCCGTACCTTTACCGAGCAGGAAGTTTGCTCCATTTGCTCCAATCCACGTCGCCAGGAAAACGGCCAGATTTGCGTGGTGGAGAGCCCGGCGGATATTCACGCCATCGAGCAAACCGGTCAGTTCTCAGGCCGCTACTTTGTCTTAATGGGGCACCTCTCGCCGCTGGACGGCATTGGCCCGAACGATATTGGACTGGATCGCCTTGAGCAGCGCCTTGCCAGCGAGCCGATGAAAGAAGTTATTCTTGCCACTAATCCGACGGTAGAAGGCGAAGCCACGGCGAACTACATTGCCGAGCTGTGCGCGCAGTACGGCGTTGAAGCCAGCCGTATCGCCCACGGGGTGCCGGTGGGCGGCGAGCTGGAAATGGTGGATGGCACCACGCTGTCACACTCGCTGCTGGGTCGCCATAAGATTAATTTTTAATCGGTTGGGGGAGGTTTTTGCCTCCTCCAGCTTGAAAAGGCACAAATCGCTACCATATCCCCCTCAACGTTTTCTTCATCCCGTATGATTTTGTTGAGGTATCAATGACCATGAAAGGACAAGAGACCCGCGGTTTTCAGTCAGAGGTAAAACAGCTTCTGCACCTGATGATCCATTCTCTCTATTCAAACAAAGAAATCTTCCTGCGTGAGCTGATCTCCAACGCCTCCGATGCGGCAGACAAGCTGCGCTTCCGCGCCCTGTCTGACGCCAGCCTTTACGAAGGTGACGGTGAACTGCGCGTTCGCGTCTCTTTTAACAAAGACAACCGTACCCTGACTCTTGCCGATAACGGCATCGGCATGACCCGTGATGAAGTTATCGATCATCTGGGCACCATTGCTAAATCCGGCACCAAGGCTTTCCTCGAGTCCATGGGGTCTGACCAGGCGAAAGACAGCCAGCTTATCGGCCAGTTCGGCGTAGGCTTCTATTCTGCGTTTATCGTGGCGGACAAAGTCACCGTTCGCACTCGCGCCGCCGGTGCCAGCGCGGAGCAGGGCGTGTTCTGGGAGTCTGAAGGCGCGGGTGAATACACCGTGGCCGACATTGAGAAAGTCGATCGTGGTACCGAAATCACGCTGCATCTGCGTGAAGGCGAAGATGAGTTCCTCGACGACTGGCGCGTTCGCTCCATCATCAGCAAATATTCTGATCACATCGCTCTGCCGGTTGAGATTGAACAGCAGGAAGAAAAAGACGGTGAGACCATCGTTAGCTGGGAAAAAATCAACAAAGCTCAGGCGCTGTGGACCCGAAGCAAATCCGAAGTTAGCGATGACGAATACAAAGAGTTCTACAAGCACATCGCTCACGACTTTACCGACCCGTTGGCCTGGAGCCACAACCGTGTAGAAGGGAAGCAGGAGTACACCAGCCTGTTGTACATCCCTGCGCAGGCGCCGTGGGATATGTGGAACCGTGACCACAAACACGGGCTGAAACTCTACGTGCAGCGCGTGTTTATCATGGAGGATGCCGAGCAGTTCATGCCGAACTACCTGCGCTTCGTGCGTGGCCTGATAGATTCTAACGATCTGCCGCTGAACGTTTCCCGTGAAATCCTGCAGGACAGCCGCGTGACCCAGAACCTGCGCAGCGCGCTGACCAAGCGTGTGCTGCAGATGCTGGACAAGCTGGCGAAAGACGATGCTGAGAAATACCAGACCTTCTGGAAAAACTTTGGCCTGGTGTTGAAAGAAGGCCCGGCGGAAGATAACGCGAACCAGGAAGCTATCGCTAAACTGCTGCGCTTCGCGACCACGCACAACGACTCCTCCGTGCAGACCGTGTCGCTGGAAGAGTATGTCTCCCGCATGAAAGAAGGCCAGGAGAAGATCTACTACATCACCGCGGACAGCTACGCGGCGGCGAAGAGCAGCCCGCACCTGGAACTGCTGCGTAAGAAAGGCATCGAAGTCCTGCTGCTTTCCGATCGCATCGACGAGTGGATGATGAGCTACCTGACCGAGTTCGACGGGAAAGCGTTCCAGTCCGTCAGCAAGACCGATGAATCACTGGATAAGTTGACGGACGAAGAAACCGAAGAAGCGAAAGAAGCTGAGAAGGCGCTGGAGCCGTTCGTGGACCGCGTGAAAACCCTGCTGGGCGAGCGTGTGAAGGAAGTGCGTCTGACGCATCGCCTGACCGATACCCCGGCGATCGTCACCACCGAC
Source organism: Cedecea sp. AS113 (assembly GCF_037152415.1). Taxonomy (NCBI): domain Bacteria; kingdom Pseudomonadati; phylum Pseudomonadota; class Gammaproteobacteria; order Enterobacterales; family Enterobacteriaceae; genus Cedecea; species Cedecea sp. AS113. The sequence goes on along the minus strand of NZ_JBBCMI010000007.1, from coordinate 103,496 downwards.
AGCAACGACATGAGCACCCAGATGGCGAAACTGTTTGCCGCTGCGGGCCAGGAAGTGCCGGAAGTGAAGTACATCTTCGAGCTTAACCCTGAGCATGCGCTGGTGAAACGCGCTGCGGATACGCAGGATGACGCGCAGTTTAGCGAGTGGGTTGAGCTGCTGCTTGACCAGGCGCTGTTAGCTGAACGCGGCCAGCTGGAAGATCCTAACCAGTTCATCCGCCGCATGAACCAGCTGCTGGTTTCTTAAGTCGGATTGATTATCTGACAACAACCACCTGTATCGACAGGTGGTTTTTTTTCACTTAAATATTCAGGCACAGTAACTGCAGAAAATTTCATGCTTTAAAAAGTAAGGTTATTTTTCTGTCGGAATACGGGCTATGGATGTTGAATTTCAGATATTACAGCCACTTTATTTTGCTTTCCCAACCTTTCAGTTCCATGCATTGATTAAATAACCGGTCCCGGCTTTCGCTATTCACGTCCATCACATAGCTTTCAATTTCTGGCTTTTTTACCGCCCGGGTTTTCTCGCCATCACACTCATCTTTTTTAGTACAGGCTTCGTAGTAAGTGGTGTACTTAGTTCGTTGTGCAACCTCATTCCTTACCGGAAAAGCCTGCTGGGACTGGGTTTCACAGTCTCCTCGTGCGCTGGTGTACTCCTGCGCGTTACTGCGGGTTTTTACCCACTGAGATGTGCACCCGCTTAGCAGCAAACAACAGATAATGGCAATTAAGGGCTTATTCATGGCGGGCGCTCTTCCTTTTAGCAAAATAGATCTCCTGGTTAACAGCCTGACGCCAAACAGCGTCGGCAGGCTGTGTTGGCCGTCATTATAATTGCTGTACATAAACCTAATCTATATAGCAGGCCTTTTTCAGCCAGCCTGACGGTTCATAAATTACCAGGCGAAAACCTTATTATTCCCCCGATGAGATAAGGGATAAGGCCGCTGTTGAAAAATAAAAATGCTGTTTGGCTGAACCGATTCTGGCTTCCATCAGGGCCGCTAAGTGGTCGGGATTCAGGCGAAATCGAGGCCCGGGGCTTCAGCCTGAGCACCTCCCTTTCTTGTGATGATACCGCCTTTAGTGGTATGGTTTTCGCCTCAAATTCGATTGAATAATTAAATGTATGGGGAATTACGCAATGCGTATCATTCTGCTCGGCGCACCGGGCGCAGGTAAAGGGACTCAGGCTCAGTTCATCATGGAGAAATACGGTATTCCGCAAATCTCCACCGGTGATATGCTGCGTGCTGCGGTTAAATCTGGTTCAGAGCTGGGTAAACAGGCCAAAGACATCATGGATGCTGGCAAACTGGTGACCGATGAGCTGGTTATCGCCCTGGTTAAAGAGCGCATTGCGCAGGAAGACTGCCGTAACGGCTTCCTGCTGGACGGTTTCCCACGCACTATCCCGCAGGCAGACGCCATGAAAGAAGCGGGCATCAAGGTTGATTTCGTGCTGGAGTTCGACGTACCTGACGAGCTGATCGTTGACCGCATCGTGGGTCGCCGCGTGCACGCTGCTTCCGGCCGCGTTTACCACATTAAATTCAACCCGCCTAAGGTTGAAGGTAAAGACGACGTGACCGGCGAAGAGCTGACTACCCGTAAAGACGATCAGGAAGAAACCGTGCGTAAACGCCTGGTGGAATACCATCAGATGACCGCGCCGCTGATCGGCTACTACTCTAAAGAAGCGCAGGCGGGTAACACCCAATACGCTAAAGTTGACGGCACCCAGGCCGTGGCTGACGTGCGCGCTGAACTGGAAAAAATCCTCGGATAATTTCCCGTAGCGGCAAAAAAATACCAGGGCATGCCCTGGTATTTTTTTGCCCCTATTTTCCCCTTTCACTGTAATCGGTTCTCGTTTCGCTCTTTTACGTTACAATTGACGGCAATTTACAGATAAGGGGTGGGAATGAATCAGGAAAAAATTGGCATCTTACTGGCTAACCTTGGTACGCCGAGCGCCCCGACACCGGCGGCGGTCAACCGCTATCTTCGTCAGTTCCTCAGCGATAAGCGCGTGGTAGATACGCCCCGCCTGCTTTGGTGGCCGCTGCTGCGCGGCGTCATTCTGCCGATCCGTTCACCGCGTGTCGCCAAACTCTATCAGTCCATCTGGATGGAAGAGGGCTCGCCCTTGATGGTATACAGCCGTCGGCAGGAAAAAGCGCTGGCGCAGCAGCTGCCGGACACGCCGGTTGCGCTAGGGATGAGCTACGGCGAACCGTCGCTCAAAAGCGCCGTGGACGACCTCCTGGCGCAGAACGTGACGCACATTGTGGTGCTGCCGCTTTATCCGCAGTTTTCCTGCTCAACCGTGGCGGCGGTATGGGACGAGCTGGGGCGTATCTTCGCCGATTACCGCAGTCTGCCTTCTATTTCCCTGATTCGCGACTACGCGACAGAGCCGGCTTACATCAACGCGCTGGCGGCCTCGGTCAAACGCTCTTTTGCCGAACACGGTGAACCGGACGTGCTGCTGCTTTCCTATCACGGTATTCCGCAGCGCTACGCGAATGAAGGCGATGATTACCCGCAGCGCTGCCGCGACACCACCCGCGAACTGCTGAGCGCCCTTGAGCTGCCGCCGGAAAAAGTGATGATGACCTACCAGTCCCGCTTTGGCCGCGAACCCTGGCTGATGCCGTACACCGACGAAACGTTGAAAATGCTGGCCGAAAAGGGCGTGAAGCATATTCAGGTGATGTGCCCGGGCTTCTCCGCTGACTGCCTGGAAACGCTGGAAGAGATGGCGGTCCAGAACCGGGAAGTGTTTATCGAGGCGGGCGGGACGAAATACGAGTACATTCCGGCGCTGAATGACGATCCGGCCCATATCGCGATGATGATGAATCTGGTGGAGCGGTATCGCAAATAGAAACCTGAGGCGGGGAATGCTACTATTCTCCGCCTTATTATCCAGCCCCGTAACGACACCATGAAATTTCCCGGTAAACGCAAATCCAAACACTACTTCCCCGTCAGCGCCCGCGACCCGCTCTTACAGCAAACTCAGCCTGAAGCAGAAAGCGGCTCTTCCTGGGTGGTCGGCATCGACCAAACGCTGGTCGACATTGAAGCCAAAGTGGACGATGAGTTTGTACAGCGCTACGGGCTGAGTTTTGGCCATTCTCTGGTGATTGAGGATGATGTGGCCGACGCGCTCTACAAAGAGCTGGTCGACAACAACCTGATTACCCACCAGTTTGCCGGAGGCACCATCGGCAATACCATGCACAATTACTCAGTGCTGGCCGATGACCGCTCGGTGCTGCTCGGCGTAATGTGCCGCAATGTCGAGATCGGTAGCTACGCCTACCGCTACCTCTGCAATACCTCCAGCCGGACCGACCTTAACTATTTGCAGGGCGTTGATGGCCCGATTGGCCGCTGCTTTACGCTGATTGGCGACCAGGGCGAGCGTACTTTTGCCATCAGCCCGGGCCACATGAACCAGCTACGTGCGGATAGCATTCCGGAAGAAGTGATTGCCGGGGCATCCGCGCTGGTGCTGACCTCTTATCTGGTGCGCTGTAAGCCGGGCGAGCCGATGCCGGAGGCCACCATGCAGGCGATTGCCTGGGCGAAGAAACACAACGTGCCGGTGGTACTGACTCTGGGCACCAAATACGTGATTGCCGAAAACCCGACCTGGTGGCAGGCTTTCCTGAGCGAGCACGTTTCGATCCTGGCGATGAACGAAGAAGAGGGTGAAGCGCTAACCGGTGAAAGCGATCCGCTGCTGGCCGCCGACAAGGCGCTGGACTGGGTTGACCTGGTGCTTTGCACCGCCGGGCCGGTAGGCCTTTATATGGCGGGTTATACCGAAGAGACCGCGAAGCGTAAAACCCAGCACCCACTTCTGCCTGGTGCGATTGCCGAATTTAACCAGTTCGAATTTAGCCGCGCGATGCGCCTGAAAGACTGCGCTGAGCCGCTGCGAATCTACTCCCACATCGCGCCATATATGGGCGGCCCGGAGAAGATCATGAACACCAACGGCGCGGGAGACGGGGCGCTTGCGGCGCTGTTGCACGATATCACCGCGAACAATTACCACCGCAGTAACGTGCCGAATTCCAGCAAACACAAGCTGACCTGGCTGACTTATTCCTCGCTGGCCCAGGTGTGCAAATACGCCAACCGTGTGAGTTATCAGGTCCTGAATCAGCATTCGCCACGCCTGACGCGCGGCCTGCCCGAGCGGGAAGACAGTCTCGAAGAGTCTTACTGGGAACGTTAAGTTGAAGCGCTGAGCTATAACGCTCAGCTTTTGTTGAAACGGGCAGGTGCAAGACCTGCCCAAAAGACCATTAACCCGTCACCGCTTCTTGTGCGACCGGCGGCACCAGCAGCCCAAGCATGGTATTGGCAATCTCCCTTTCTCCCATCACAACCTGATTAGCGCCACGCTCGGTGATGTAATCCACTTCGTCGTCGTAATGTGCGCGGGCGATGATTTCGATATCCGGGCATTTTGCTCTGGCCGTCGCGACGATTTCACCGGCTTCGTAGCCGTTAGGAATGGTCAGCAGCAGCCAGCGGGCGCAGTCCAGATGGGCCAGACTCATGATCTCTTCGTTAGCAGCATTGCCCAGCACGGCGCGGATCCCGCGTTCGCGCAGCTCATCCACTCGGCTGCGGGAGGTTTCGATCACCACCAATGGCACACCTTCGGCAATAAGCTTCTCGCCAAGCAGGCTACCGACGCGGCCATAGCCCACCAGCAGAGCGTGGTTGCAGATATCCACCGGGATTTGTTTCTCTTCCTCGATGGCTTCTTCCAGGGTTTGCTCGTCCAGCGTTTCGGTTTTCTCGAGGTAGCGCTCAAGCACGGCAAACAGAATTGGGTTCAGCATAATCGACAGAATTGCGCCAGCCAGCACCAAATTTTGCCCCGTTTGTGGTAACAGGTTCAGCGCCATGCCGAGGCCGGCCAGAATAAAGGCGAACTCACCGATCTGCGCGAGGCTGGTGGCGATGGTCAGCGCGGTCCGCTGGGAGTGACCAAACATGCGCACCAGCAGGAACGCCGCCAGGGATTTACCGAAGATGATGATGGCCAGCGTGCCCAGTACCGCCAGCGGTTCCTGAATCAGGATCAGCGGATCAAACAGCATGCCGACGGAAACAAAGAACAGCACCGCAAACGCATCGCGCAGCGGCAGGGTGTCGTGTGCCGCGCGGTGGCTTAGCTCTGACTCATTCAGCACCATACCGGCAAAGAAGGCACCCAGCGCAAAGGAGACATCAAACAATTCAACCGCGCCGAATGCGATGCCCAGGGCCAGCGCCAGCACGGAAAGGGTAAACAGCTCGCGGGAACCTGTCGCTGCGCTGCGAGCCAGAATCCACGGCACAAGGCGGCGGCCAACCAGCATCATCAGGGCGATAAACGCCGCGACCTTTCCGATGGTGATAGCCATATCCAGGCTCAGGGAAACCAGCCCAACGTTGCCTTTTTCCATCATGCCGGCGACGGCTGGCAGCAGCACCAGAGTCAGCACCATCACCAGATCTTCGACAATCAGCCAGCCAATGGCTATTTGCCCTCGCTGAGTATCAATTAGCTGCCTTTCTTCAAGCGCGCGCAGCAGCACGACGGTACTTGCCGTCGATAAACAAAGCCCAAAGACGATACCGGTCATCACCGACCAGCCCATCAGCCAGGAAAGCGCCATGCCCAGCAGCGTCGCGACGCCTATTTGCGCGATGGCGCCGGGGATGGCGATGGCCTTTACCGCCATCAAATCCTTCAATGAAAAATGCAGCCCGACGCCGAACATCAGCAGAATCACGCCTAACTCCGCCAGCTCAGGGGCAAGTTTGGTATCAGCAACAAAACCAGGGGTAAAAGGTCCCGCCAGCACACCAGCTAATAAATAGCCCACCAGCGGAGATATGCGCAGCTTGTTAGCCAGCATACCCAGTAAAAAAGCGAGCACGAGACCACCAACAATGGTGGTGATAAGCGGTGTGGCGTGATGCATTCCGTCTCCTTTGGTTGGCCGATGTTCCAAAACGTTCTGTTACACAGTTTATGACAAATTCTTTATCGGCGTTTATGAATAATTGTTGAATTTTGAATAAAAAGCGCATTTCGATAAAAAATAGGCTCTGAGTAGCATTTAACTCAGTTATCTGAGGCGACTGCCAGAAGGGTATGGGGACAGGATGCGGCCAAAGCAATACTTTGGCCGCTAAAATCTACGCTTTGTGGCGATTATCGGGCAGGAATATTGTCATAATGCCGAGTAACGGCAAGAAGGCACATATTTTGTAGACCAACTCGATGCTGGTGTGGTCAGCAATTAACCCGAGTACGGCTGCACCCAGGCCGCCCATCCCAAAGGCGAAGCCGAAAAAGAGCCCGGAAACCATACCGATACGGCCAGGAAGCAGTTCCTGAGCATACACCAGGATGGCCGAGAAAGCGGAGGCCAAAATAAAGCCAATGATCACCGTCAGGACGCCCGTCCAGTAAAGTGATGCGTAGGGTAAAACAAGGGTAAATGGCGCGACGCCGAGGATAGAGCCCCAAATTACGTATTTTCTGCCAATTTTATCCCCCACGGGGCCACCAATCACCGTGCCTGCCGCGACGGCAAACAGGAATGCGAACAGGTGAATCTGGGCATTTTGTACGGATAATCCGAATTTTTGCATCAGGTAGAAAGTGAAGTAGCTGCTGATGCTCGCCATATAAAAGTATTTAGAGAAGATCAGCAGCAGTAAAATCGAGACCGCCAGAATCACTTTGTTGCGCGGCAGCGGGTTGACCACCGGCACGGCAGGGCGGCTTTTGGCGATTTTATGCTGAGCGGCGTACCAGCGGCTGATTTGCAGCAGAACCACGATAGCCAGCAGAGCAGCGAGCACGAACCACGCCACGTTACCTTTGCCGTAAGGCGCGATAATAATAGCCGCCAGCAATGGCCCCAGAGAGCTGCCGAAGTTACCGCCCACCTGGAACAGCGACTGCGCAAGCCCGTGACGGCCACCGGACGCCATACGCGCCACGCGTGAGGACTCAGGATGGAATACCGAAGAGCCTGTGCCTACCAGCGCCGCGGCGACCAGAACGGCCGGGAAGCTGCCCGCCAGCGCCAGCAGCACCAGCCCGCAAAGGGTAAAGCACATGCCGATCGGCAATGACCACGGCATCGGGTATTTGTCTGTGTAGTAGCCCACCAGCGGCTGCAGCAGCGATGAAGAGAGCTGGAAGGTCAGGGTGATCATCCCGATTTGCATAAAGCTTAGGGAGAACTCGGCCTGTAGCAGCGGGTAAATAGCCAGAATCAGCGACTGAATCATGTCGTTAAGCAGGTGGGAGAGGCTTATAGCGCCAAGGATCCCAAATGCGGTGCGCGCTTTTTTTTGCTCCGGGGGCGTACCCGGCTGGGTGAGGGTTTGAGAGCTTGCCATAATTACCTATACGAACGGTTATTGTTTTTAGAGCGGGCGGCGCAGGAGATCGCCCGGAAGAAATTCTTACCCTGCTAACATACTCGCGCGGGGGATTTGAAGAAAGTCGCATTTCGGAAAAGATAGCTGTCTATCCTGAACGCTATCTGTTATTTCTGCGCAGTTACATTTTGACATGGAGATTTGCAATGCGGTTTGCTGCGAAAACAATAACCACGGCGCTGCTGGTGGCATTGAGTTTAACCAGCGCTTCAGCGCTGGCCTGGGAAAAAGACAAGACCTATAAAATTACCATTCTTCATACTAACGACCACCATGGTCACTTCTGGCGGAATGAGTATGGAGAATACGGGCTGGCAGCGCAAAAAACGCTGGTAGACAGCGTGCGTAAAGAAGTCGCGGCGGAAGGCGGCAGCGTGCTGCTGTTGTCCGGCGGGGATATCAACACCGGCGTGCCGGAATCAGACCTGCAGGATGCTGAACCGGATTTTCGCGGCATGAGCCTGATTGGCTATGACGCCATGGCCGTCGGCAACCACGAATTCGACAACCCCTTATCCGTGCTGCGCCAGCAGGAAAAATGGGCAAAGTTCCCGCTGCTGTCCGCCAACATTTATCAAAAAAGTACCGGCGAGCGTCTGTTTAAGCCTTATGCGATTTTCAAACCTCAGGGCATTAAGGTGGCGGTTATCGGCCTGACCACCGACGATACGGCTAAAATCGGCAATCCGGAATACTTCACCGACATCGAATTCCGCAAACCTGCGGAGGAAGCCAAACTGGTGATCCAGGAGCTACAGGGCACCGAAAAACCGGACGTGATCATCGCCGCAACCCATATGGGCCACTATGATAACGGCAACCACGGCTCGAATGCGCCGGGCGATGTCGAAATGGCAAGAAGCCTGCCGGAAGGCGCGCTGACGATGATTGTGGGTGGTCACTCACAGGATCCGGTCTGCATGGCGCAGGAAAACCAGAAGCAGAAAGATTATGTGCCGGGCACACCATGCGCGCCGGACAGGCAAAATGGCACCTGGATTGTGCAGGCGCATGAGTGGGGGAAATACGTCGGGCGGGCAGATTTTGAGTTCCGCAACGGCGAGATGAAGCTGGTGCACTATCAGCTGATCCCCATCAACCTGAAAAAGAAAATCACCTACGACAACGGGCAAAGTGAGCGCGTACTTTACACGCCTGAAATCGCCGAAAGCCAGCAGATGCTTTCCCTGCTGACGCCGTTCCAGAACAAAGGCCAGGCCGCGCTGAAGGTGAAAGTAGGCAGCGTGAACGGGCATCTGGAAGGGGACCGCAGCAAAGTGCGCTTTGTGCAGACCAACCTGGCGCGCGTATTGCTGGCGGCACAAATGGCCCGAACCAGCGCGGACTTTGCGGTGATGAGCGGTGGCGGCGTGCGCGATTCTATCGAAGCCGGGAACATTACCTATAAAGATGTGCTCAAGGTGCAGCCGTTCGGCAACACCGTGGTTTATATCGACATGAACGGCAAAGACGTTGAGGAATACCTGACGGCGGTGGCGCAGAAAACGCCGGACTCCGGCGCTTACCCGCAGTTCTCTAACGTCAGCTTCACCTCAACCGGCGGCAAGCTGAGTAACCTGAAAATCAAAGACCAGCCGATTGATCCGGCCAAAACTTACCGCATGGCCACGCTGAGCTTCAACGGCACCGGCGGCGATGGTTACCCGGAAATCGATAAAAAGCCGGGCTACGTCAACACCGGGTTTGTCGATGCGGAAGTCCTGAAGCAGTACATCGAACAGAACTCCCCGCTGGACGTAAATGCTTACCAACCTAAGGGCGAGGTAAGCTGGAACTAAGCGTTAATCGCGGCGGGCGATATCGGCGAAGCTGGCATCCAGCAGTTTCGCCAGATCGCTTGCCGCGAGTTCGATATCCAGCCCGCGCTTGCCGCCGGAAATGTAGATGCTGGCAAACTCCTGTGCCGGAGCATCAATCACCGTTGGCAGGCGTTTTTTCTGCCCCAGCGGGCTAATGCCGCCCACCAGATAACCGGTGATTCGCTGCGCGACCATCGGGTCCGCCATTTCAACCTTCTTCACGCCCAGCGCCTTAGCGACCTTTTTCAGATCAAGCTGCCCGGCAACCGGCGTCACTGCCACGGCGAGGTGTTTCATGTCGCCATTCAGCGCCACCAGCAGCGTTTTATAGACCTGGTCGGCATTTAGCCCCAGCTTACGGACCACTTCGTCACCAAAGTTGGTTTCCAGCGGATCGTGCTCATAGGCATGAATTTGAAAGCTGATTTTGTTCTTTTCGAGGAGTTTTACCGCGGGAGTCATGGTTTCCTTCTTTATTCGTTGTTTTGAAAACGCACAAAATAGTAATCATAGTGATATACTTGACGAGTAATATAGCGCTACATAATAGTGATGGCGTAAACCATCACATTAAGCGACAATTCAGCTTCGGTTGCTTCGGCAGCCGGGATAAACAGAATAATAAATGAAATTCCTCTTTGACGGGCCAATAGAAATATTGGCCATTTTTTTATCCTTTTTTCAGCATTTCTGGCAGGTTACCTTCGCCGTAAAGGTGCAACGCGCCGACCGCAACCACATAGCGCCCGGCGGGCAGCTGTTGCAGAAACGCCTGCCACTGGCGGTTTCGCTGATGCATCAAAACGTCATACAGCGCATCGCCAAAGGTGTTCGGTAGCGCAATATTGCCCTGCTGCGGCGGCGTTTCCAGCCACCAGCCAATCATTATCTGCAGCAGCCGCGCGTTGGTGTGCCAGTGCTCCAGCGTGTCGTTCAGCAGCGGCAGCCCACCGTCAGGCAACCCCTTCAATAATTCTATCTGGCTTTGCGCGCCTTCAAGCTCGGTGACAGGCACGCCGTAGCGCTGTGCAGCTTCCAGCAGCTGATAGTCGATGCCGTAGTCAGGGCGAAGGCCAAGCCGCTGAGCCTGATGTGCCTGTAAAATCAGTGCCACCTGCCAGGCGGGCTGGTGCTCAATGCTGCTCAGTGAAATACCTAACTCGCTGCACAGGCCTAGCACCTGGTGGTAATCGTCTGGAGCCAGACGAGCCTCCAGGTCGATGTCCTCCACTATTTCGCTGAACGGCGAATCGCCAGAGCGGATATCTGCCTCGACGATCAGCGCATCTGCCGCGCGAAGTTTGTCCACCAGGCGTGAGGAAAGCGGAGCCATGTCCCGGGTACCCATATGAATGCTGCCCACGAGGTGCAAATGGCGCTTGCCGGGGAGCGTGATATCAAGGGCAGGCCAGGGATAAGTAGAGGCTGTCAGGCTGGAAAGCAGTGCGCTAAGACGTTGGAACAAACCCATATCGCGATTCCCTGGCTAAAAAGCCATGCTAACGCCCTGGGCTGGAAGGGGAAAGGAAAAAGTCGGCCTTCCGCTCAAAAGGAGAAGGGAAGGCCGCAGAGAGGTTAGTCTTTCGGTTTAAAGCGCAGCAGGCGGTTGGCGTTGCTCACCACGGTGATGGAAGACAGCGCCATCGCGGCACCGGCAACCACCGGATTGAGTAGCGTGCCGGTCAGCGGGTAGAGCACGCCCGCGGCAATCGGAATGCCAAGCGAGTTGTAAACGAACGCCCCCATCAGGTTTTGCTTCATGTTCCGCAGCGTGGCTTTGGAAATAGCCAGCGCATCGGCAACGCCCACCAGGCTGTGACGCATCAGCGTAATGGCGGCGGTTTCAATGGCTACGTCGCTGCCGCCACCCATCGCAATCCCTACCTCGGCCTGAGCCAGCGCCGGGGCATCGTTAATGCCGTCGCCGACCATCGCCACCTGGCGGCCCTGCTGCTGTAACTGCTTGATAGCGTCAGCTTTGCCGTCCGGCAGCACGCCCGCAATCACCTCATCAATGCCGACTTCTTTGGCGATAGCGTTGGCGGTCACCGGGTTATCGCCGGTGAGCATGACCAGGCGGTAGCCGTTACGGTGCAGGCGCTGGAGCGCACTGATGCTGTCGCTACGAAGCGGATCGCGGATGGCTAACAGCGCCATGAGCTGGCCGTCTGCCGCCAGCAGCACCGGGGTTGCGCCCAGACGAGCCTGAGCGTCAATGCTGTCGGCAAGCGGCTGCGTGTCCACGCCCTGCTCATCGAGCAATGCTTTATTGCCCAGCAGCAGTTTATGCCCGTCCACCTCACCGCTGACGCCCAGCCCGCGCAAAGTACGGAACGAGGTCACTTCCGGCAGCGTTGAACTGCCTGCTTTTTCAATAATGGCGCGAGCAAGCGGGTGGCTTGAACCCTGCTCAAGTGCGGCCGCCAGCCGTATCGCTTGCACCTCGTCCACGCCGGCGCGGGTTTCCACGGCGACCACCTGCGGTTTGCCTTCGGTCAGCGTGCCCGTTTTATCAAAGACCACGGTATCCAGCGTGCTGGCGCGCTGCAGGGCATCTGCATCACGAACCAGAACGCCAAATTCGGCGGCACGGCCCACGCCTGAAATAATCGACATCGGCGTGGCAAGGCCCAGGGCGCAAGGGCAGGCGATAATCAGCACCGTGGTGGCAATGACCAGGGTGTAAACAATTTGCGGTGCAGGGCCGACGAAGTACCAGATGGCGGCACTGATCAGCGCGATAGCGACGACGACCGGCACAAACACGGCAGAAATTTTATCGGCAAGCTGGCCGATTTCCGGCTTGCTGCTCTGCGCCTGGCGAACCATGCGGATAATGCGCGACAGCGTGGTGTGGCTGCCGGTGGCGGTGGCGGTGAACAGCACGCTGCCGTCCTGCACTACGGTCCCGGCGTGAATCCCGTCGCCGTTTGATTTTTGCATCGGCACCGGTTCACCGGTCAGCATCGCTTCGTCGAACCAGGCTTCGCCCTGGGTGATTTCCCCGTCAACGGGCACGCGGTCGCCGGTGGTCAGGCGCAGCGTCATTCCGGCGGTGACTTCCGCCAGCGGTAAAGTTTTCTCGCCTTCTTCCGTCACTACTCGCGCGGTCGGCGGCGTTAAGTCCAGCAGGCGTTCAAGTGCTTTAGAAGAGCGCTGACGGGCGCGCAGTTCCAGCATATGGCCGAGATTTATCAGGCCGATGATCATCGCGCTGGCCTCGTAGTAGAGGTGGCGGGCTTCCATCGGGAAGTGCTGCGGCCAGATATTTACGGTAATTGAGTAGAGCCAGGCCGCGCCGGTACCGAGGGCGACGAGCGTATCCATGGTGGCCGAGCGGTTCATCAGGCTGCGCCAGGCGCTACGGTAAAAATGACCGCCGGCAAAGACCATCACCGCAAGGGTAATAATCCCGATGGTCAGCCACAGGGAGCGGTTGCTCTCGGTAACCATCATGTTGTCGCCGATCATGCCCCAGACCATCACCGGGATCCCGACGGCGAGGGCGACAATCGCCTGCCAGCGGAAGCGTTTCATGGCGGCGTTCGCCGTTTCTTGCTGGCGCTCGCGGCGTTTCTGATCGTCTTCAATCGCTTCGGCACCGTAGCCGGCACTTTCCACGGCTTTGATCAGCGATTCTGCGGAGGCGGTGCCCATCACCAGCGCACTACGCTCCGCAAGGTTAACCCGTGCCTGGCTGACGCCCGGTACATTTTGTAAGGCATTTTGCACCCGGGAGACGCAGCTGGCGCAGCTCATACCGCCGATCAGCAACTGCTGGCTGTCATCGTCGGTAGACGCTGCCGGAAGCGAAGGGGCGACCGCTGTCAGTGCTTCCGACGGAGTTGATGACTCTGCCAGCGGTTCAGCCTTTGGGTGGCTGGCGACTTCTGCGCCGTATCCCGCTTGTTGGACAGTTTCCACTAACGCTTCCGGCGTAGCGCTGCCGGTAACGCGGGCGTGGGTTTGGGTGACTTCAGCCTGCTCAACGTCTGCACGCTGCTCGAGGCTCTCTTTGACGCGTTTAACACAATGGCCGCAGGTCAGGCCATCCAGATTCAGATCCACAATGTGTGACATCGCGAGACTCCTGTATGATGGTAAGGTGAAATATTGACCGAAAGGATGATTCGGTTAACTATGAAAGAGGTTAAACCTTCCTTCAAGGGGAAGGTCAAGGAGCAAAAATGAATATTAGCGATGTGGCGAAAAAAACCGGGCTAACCAGCAAGGCGATTCGTTTTTACGAAGAGAAAGGGCTGGTCACGCCGCCGTTTCGCGCCGACAACGGCTACCGCAGCTATACGCAAAAGCATCTCGATGAGCTGACGCTGCTGCGCCAGGCCCGTCAGGTTGGGTTTAATCTGGAAGAGTGCAAAGAGCTGGTGAGCCTGTTTAACGATCCGGCCCGGCACAGCGCGGACGTAAAAGCCCGCACTTTGCAGAAAGTCGCGGATATCGAGCGGCACATTATTGAGCTGCAGAATATGCGCCAGCATTTGCTCACGCTGGCGGAAGCCTGCCCGGGCGATGACAGCGCCGATTGCCCGATCATCGACAATCTTTCCGGCTGCTGCCATCGCCACGAGATAAACTAAACCGCTTTAATTTTGAGCGTTATGCCTTCCACGGCCAGCACCACAACTTCACTGCCCGCCGGGAGATCTTCATCGGCGGTGACTGGCCAGCTGCTGTCGGCCACGCGAACATGTCCCCGGCCATTGACCAGTGCCGCTTCCAGGCGGAAACGGCGGCCAACCAGTTGCTGCCCGCGCTGATTCAGCACTTCACCTGGAATTTGCTGCCTGCGGCTGGACAGCCAGCGCCACCAGAGAAAGGCGGCGACCAGCGTCAGCAGGGCAAAACAAACGCCCTGCGTTTCCCAGCCAAGCGGCAGCAGCCAGACCAGCAGGCCGGTGATCACTGCCGCCACGCCGCTCCACAGCAGATAGCCGCTGGCGCCGAGCATCTCCGCCGCCAGCAGCAGTCCGCCAAGCGCAAGCCAGAAGACGTGTGGGTGCGCGAGAATGCTGTCGATCATTTTTTACGCTCGGTGCCGCTCTGGGCAATAAGTTCGCTGATTCCGGCGATGGAGCCCATCAGGCTGGAGGCATCCAGCGGCATCAGCACCACTTTGCTGTTATTGGCCGACCCGATTTGCTGCAGCGCGTCGGTGTATTTCTGGGCCACGAAGTAGTTCACCGCCTGAATATCCCCTTTGGCGATAGCTTCGGACACCATTTGCGTGGCGCGAGCTTCTGCTTCAGCGCTACGCTCGCGGGCCTCCGCCTCAAGGAAAGCCGACTGACGCTCACCCTCAGCTTTCAGGATCTTCGACTGCTTTTCACCTTCGGCTTTGACGATTTCCGCCTGGCGGATCCCTTCGGCCTCAAGAATATAGGCGCGCTTGGTACGCTCGGCTTTCATCTGGGCGTTCATCGCATCAATCAGCTCAGCCGGTGGGCGCACGTCACGGATTTCGATACGGGTGATTTTAATGCCCCACGGGTTGGTGGCTTCGTCGACGATGTGCAGCAGGCGAGTGTTGATGTTGTCGCGCTGGGACAGCATCTCATCCAGCTCCATCGAGCCGAGCACGGTACGGATGTTGGTCATCGTCAGGTTGATGATCGCCAGCTCAAGGTTGCTGACTTCATAGGCGGCGCGCGGGGCGTCAACCACCTGAATAAAGCACACGGCGTCAATGGCGACGTTGGCGTTGTCTTTGGAAATGACTTCCTGAGAAGGGATGTCGAGCACCTGTTCCATCATGTTGATTTTGCGGCCTACGCGATCCATAAACGGCACCACAAGATTCAGGCCTGGCATCAGGGTTTTGGTGTAGCGGCCAAAGCGTTCGACGGTCCATTGGAAGCCCTGGGGCACGATTTTTACCCCGGCAGCCACAATCACCAGCGCCACGAGAATTAATACGGGGATCACGATAAGCATTAAAAAACCTCCTGTTTGTTTTGCATTCAGTCTAACTGCTTAATTTGAAACATTCAGCAACATCCCTGTACCCGAGAAGAATTAATTGCTGTTTTTATTTTTATTATGCCTAAATGGAATGATTTTCATGGAGTAAGTTCATTTCACGCATGGTGTCAGCAGGCGTAGTATCGAATGCTTCGGCAGCTCGCGCTATCGGGCGGGCGGTATTTGGCAAGAACACTTATCCCGGTGAGGAAGCAATGGGAACAATAATAGCTGAGCAGCATCAGGCGAATAACAACCGCTGGCAGAAAATTGTGGAAGAATTAATTTCACCCATGGCGATTGATATTGACGGCAACGGCCCGGCAGATATTCGGGTGAACAATCCAGACTTCTTCAAGCGAATATTACAGGAAGGTTCTCTCGGCCTGGGTGAAAGTTATATGGATGGCTGGTGGGACTGCGACCGGCTGGACATTTTATTTACCCATATTTTGCGCCACGGCCTGGACAGCAAAATGCCGAAGCATTTCTCCGACCTGCTGCGTATTGCCGGGGCCAGAGTCTTTAATTTGCAGTCTCGCAAACGCGCCTGGATAGTCGGCAAAGAACATTACGATATTGGCAACGATCTGTTTGCCGCGATGCTTGATCCGTATATGCAATATTCCTGCGGCTACTGGAAAGACGCGGAAAATCTGGCAGAGGCGCAGCGTAACAAGCTGCGGATGATCTGCGAAAAACTGCAGCTCAAAGCGGGCATGAAGCTGCTGGATATCGGCTGCGGCTGGGGCGGACTGGCGCAGTATGCGGCGCAGGAATATGGTGTCTCCGTCGTCGGCGTAACTATTTCGGCGGAACAGCAAAAAATGGCCCAGGATCGCTGCCGGGGCCTGGACGTCGAGATCCTGCTGCAGGATTATCGGGACCTCAACAGCAAATTTGATCGCATTGTTTCCGTGGGCATGTTCGAACACGTCGGGCCAAAAAACTACAATACCTATTTTGAAGTTGCAGCCCGCAATTTAAAACCTGATGGCCTGTTCCTGCTGCATACCATTGGGTCGAATGAAACGGATTTGAACGTCGATCCGTGGATCAACAAATACATCTTCCCTAACGGCTGTTTGCCCTCGGTGCGCCACATTGCCAGCGCCAGTGAAAAACATTTTATTATGGAGGACTGGCACAATATCGGGGCCGATTACGACAGAACGCTGATGGCCTGGTACGATAATTTCCTCCGCTGCTGGCCTAATATCTCGCGTAATTATGACGAGCGCTTCAAGAGGATGTTTAGCTATTATTTGAACGCCTGTGCGGGCGCATTTCGCGCGAGGAATATTCAGCTTTGGCAGGTATTGCTGAGCCCTAATGGGGTGGACGGCGGGATCCGCGTTTACCGATAAACAAAAGGCCGGAATATCCGGCCTTTTTTCGTTCTCTCTGCTTAATACATCAACGCATAAATCTGACGGCGGTATTTGGACGCCAGCGCGTCGCCGGTGCCCAGCGCGGCCAGAATCTCCATCATCATTTTGCGTGCCTGGCCGTCGGCGGCACCCAGGTCTTTTTTCAGGTGAGTGTAAAGCAGCTCCAGCGCTTCTTCGTTCCGGCCAACCTGATGCAGCTGCAGCGCGAGCTGGCTGGCGAGCTGGGCGTTGTCCGGCTCGTTTTGAACCTGCTGCTGCAACTGCTGAATTTCCGGCGTGTCGGCGGCCTGTTTCAGCAGTTCAATCTGGGAAACCAGCGCCTGATAGCGGGTGTCCTGGTCCTGCAGAGGCACGGTTTTCAGCACCGCTTCTGCGTCTTCGCTGCGGTTCAGGGCAATCTGCACTTCCGCCAGCAGCAGGCCAATTTCGCTGTTCTGGCCGGACAGCTGCCACGCATCTTTCAGCAGCGGCAGGGCTTCGGCGTGCTTGCCTTCCTGCATCAGCTCTACGGCCTGCTGGGCTTTCAGCTCTTCTTCACGCGGCAGCACTTTGTCGAGCAGGGCGCGAATCGCTTCTTCCGGCTGCGGGCCCTGGAAGCCGTCCACCGGCTGGCCGTTCTGGAACAGATAGACGGTAGGAATGGAGCGCAGGCCAAACTGCGAAGCCACCATTTGCTCGGCGTCGCAGTCAACTTTAGCGAGAATAAACTGGCCGCTGTATTGGGCCGCGAGCTTGTCCAGGATCGGCGTTAACTGCTCGCAATGCTGGCTGCGGGCAGACCAGAAATAAAACAGCACCGGCTTAGCCATGGACTGTTCCAGCGTCTGATGCAGGTTCGCTTCGGTAATGTTAATAATGTTTTCTGCGGACATGGGCGATTCTCTGTTAAGCATTTGTTTTTTTACATGGGGGCTGAGGCCGGGACTTCAACTCAGCTCCGTAAAATTTTGTCCATTACGCACGCTGGCAGCAGGCGGCGGAGCACGGTAATCACGTGAGTTACCACGGTCACCGGGTAGCGCAGCTTCGGCCTTGGGCTTTCAAAAGCATGGCGTACTTTCGCTACCACCGCCTCCGGGCCGAGGGTAAACCGTGCGGCAATCCCCGGATTCTCTACCGGTTTGTCGCTTTGGGTTTGATTGACATTATCGGTAAAGCGGGTGCGGATCGGCCCCGGCTCAATCAGGCTGACTTTAATCCCGCTGTGGCGAAGCTCCATGCGCAGCGCGTCGGACCACGCTTCAAGTGCATATTTACTGGCGGCGTAGGCCCCGCGACCCGGCGTGGAAATCAGCCCCATCACCGAGCTGGTCATCACGATGCGGCCTTCCTGATGAGGCTGCATGGCCGGCAGCAGCAGCATGGTGAGCTGGTGCGTGCCGAAGAAGTTGGTGGAAAATTGTTGCTCAAGCTGTTCGCGGGAAATGGCGTTCAGCGGGCCATACACACCGTAGCCACCGTTATTAAACAGTCCGTACAGGCGGTTGCCGGTGATGGCAATCACTTCGGCGGCGGCGCGTTGGACGCTTTCCGCATCGTCAAGATCGAGCTCAATGCCGGTAAACCCAAGCTGATTCATGCGCTCTACATCGGCTGGTTTGCGGCAGGCGGCGAGAATGTTATAGCCAAGCTTCTGTAGCTCCTGCGCGCTGGCTAAGCCAATCCCGCTGGAGCAGCCTGTAATTAAAACGGATTTTTGCATAACTTTACCCGAAGGGCGCCCCGATTATTTATCAGTCGTGTTTAACTATCTCGTTGTATCCGACGCGGCTGCGCCGGTTATTTAGAGAGTAACGGAGTCAGCCGCGTCGCCATCCAGTCGGCGATAAACGGCTGAGCATCCCGATTAGGGTGAATGCCGTCATCCTGCATCCATTGCGGTTTCAGATATACCTCCTCCATAAAGAACGGGAGCAGGGGAATATCAAACGCTTTGGCAAGCTGCGGATAAATAGCGCTAAACGCCTCATTATAGCGGCGTCCGTAGTTGGCGGGCAGGCGAATTTGCATCAGCATCGGCTGCGCACCGGCAGCCTTCACGTCGGTGATAACCTGGTTGAGGGTTTTTTCTACCGCCTGAGGCTGGAACCCACGCAGGCCGTCGTTGCCGCCAAGCTCCACTAAAACCCAGCGGGGCTGGTGCTGTTTTAACAGCGCCGGCAGGCGAGCCAGGCCCTGCGCCGCGGTATCGCCGCTGATGCTCGCATTCACGACTTTTGTACCCTGCGGCTGCCATTTGGCACCCAGCAGGGCGGGCCAGGCGCTGGTGGCCGCCATACGGTAACCGGCGCTCAGGCTATCGCCTAAAATCAATAGCGTGTCCGCCGCGGCGGCGCGGAAAGTCATCAAAGCCAGAAACAGGAAGGGCAAATGCCAGCGGAAAACATTGTTGAAGTTCATCATCTTAGTAAGTCCGTGGGTCAGGGTGAACACGAGCTTTCCATCCTTACCGGAGTTGAGCTGGTTGTCAAACCGGCCGAAACCATCGCCCTGATTGGCGAGTCAGGATCGGGCAAGTCCACGCTGTTGGCGATTCTGGCCGGGCTTGATGACGGCACGGACGGCGAAGTCCACCTTTGCGGGCAGCCGCTGCACAGCATGGATGAAGAGGCCCGGGCGGCGCTGCGCGCGAAGAACGTTGGCTTTGTGTTTCAGTCCTTTATGCTGGTGCCCACCCTTAATGCTCTGGAAAACGTGGAACTTCCTTCGCTGCTGCGCGGCGAAAACAGTTCGGCCAGCCGGGCGCAGGCTAAAGCGCTGCTGGAACAGCTGGGCTTAGGCAAACGCCTCGATCACCTGCCAGCTCAGCTATCTGGCGGGGAGCAGCAGCGCGTGGCGCTGGCTCGCGCGTTTAACGGCAAGCCGGGCGTGCTGTTTGCCGATGAGCCCACCGGCAACCTCGACAGGCAAACCGGCGATCGCATTGCCGACCTGCTGTTTTCCCTCAACCGTGATTTCGCCACCACGCTGATCCTCGTCACCCACGACGAACAGCTGGCGGCACGCTGCGATCGCCGCCTGCGGCTGCGCGAAGGCAAACTGTGGGAGGAAGCATGATAGCCCGCTGGTTCTGGCGCGAGTGGCGCTCTCCCTCGCTGCTGATTGTCTGGCTGGCGCTTAGTCTGGCGGTGGCCTGCGTGCTGGCGCTGGGCAGCATCAGCGACAGAATGGAAAAAGGGCTCAGCCAGCAAAGCCGCGAATACATGGCGGGCGACCGGACGTTGCGCAGCGCCCGCGCCGTACCGGACGAGTGGCTGACTCAGGCGCAAAGCGACGGCTTAAAGGTCGGCAAACAGCTGAGCTTCGCCACCATGACCTTTGCCGGGGACACGCCGCAGCTTGCCGATGTGAAAGCGGTCGACGGCGTGTATCCGATGTACGGGGAACTGGAAACCAGCCCGCCGGGCCTGAAGCCTGAGCCAGGCACCGCACTGCTTGCCCCGCGCCTGCTGGCTTTGCTTAACCTGAAAGTGGGCGACAACATTGACGTGGGCGACGCCACGCTGCGTATTGTCGGGCAGGTGATTCAGGAGCCGGACGCCGGATTTAACCCGTTCCAGATTGCGCCGCGCCTGATGATGAACCTGGCCGACGTCGAGAAAACCGGGGCGGTGCAGCCCGGCAGCCGTATTAGCTGGCGCTACAAGTTTGGTGGTAACCCGCAGCAGCTGCTGCAGTATGAAAACTACCTGCTGCCTAAGCTCAAGCCGGAGCAGCGCTGGATCGGCATGGAGCAGGACGAAGGCGCGCTGGGCAAATCCCTGGAGCGTTCGCAGCAGTTCCTGCTGCTTTCTGCGCTGCTGACGCTGCTGCTGGCCGTGGCGGCGATTGCCGTGGCGATGAGCCATTACTGCCGCAGCCGTTACGACCTGGTAGCAATCCTGAAAACGTTGGGGGCGGGCAGGGCGGCGCTCCGGAAGCTGATTATCGGCCAGTGGCTGATGGTGCTGGTGCTCTCGGCTATTGCCGGAGGCGCCGTCGGCTTGCTGTTCGAAGCCGCGCTGATGCAACTATTGAAGCCGGTGCTGCCTGCCGCGCTGCCGCCAGCGAGCCTGTGGCCGTGGGTGTGGGCTATCGGCGCGATGGTCACAATCTCCGTGCTGGTGGGGCTGCGCCCGTACCGGCTGTTATTGGCCACTCAGCCATTGCGTGTGCTACGCCGTGACGCCGTGGCCAACGTCTGGCCACTGAAAATTTATTTGCCGGTCATCAGCGTAGTGGTGGTGGTGCTGCTCGCGTTGCTAATGGGCGGCAGTTCGCTGCTGTGGGCGGTGCTGGCGGGCACGCTGGTGCTGGCGGCGCTGTGCGGCCTCGTTGGCTGGGGCGTCCTGAAGCTGCTGAAAAAGCTGACGCTGAAAAACCTGGCCCTGCGCCTGGCGGTTAACCGCCTGCTGCGCCAGCCGTGGGCGACGCTCAGCCAGCTGGCGGCGTTCTCGCTGTCGTTTATGCTGTTGGCATTGCTGTTAGTGCTGCGGGGGGATTTGCTGGACAGATGGCAGCAGCAGCTGCCGCCGGAAAGCCCGAACTACTTCCTGGTGAACATTGCGCCGGAGCAGGTTCAGCCGGTGAAAACCTTCCTTGCCGACCATCAGGTGATCCCGGAGTCGTTCTATCCCATTGTACGGGCGCGCATGACGGCGATTAACGGCCAGTCCACCGAAGGCAACCCGGATGAGGCGCTGAACCGCGAGCTGAATCTGACCTGGCAGAGCCAGAAGCCGGATCATAACCCTATCCTGGCGGGAAGCTGGCCGCCGAAGGCCGGGGAAGTGTCGATGGACGACGGCGTGGCGAAACGCCTGAACATTAAACTCGGCGACAGCGTGACCTTTATGGGGGATACCCAGGACTTCACCGCGAAGGTGACTAGCCTGCGCAAAGTGGACTGGGAAAGCCTGCGGCCAAACTTCTACTTTATCTTCCCGCCGGGCGCGCTGGACGGGCAGCCGCAGAGCTGGCTCACCAGCTTCCGCTGGGAGGGGAATAACGGCCTGCTGACCCAGCTTAACCGCGAATTCCCGACCGTCAGCCTGCTGGATATAGGGGCTATCCTGAAACAAATCGGCCAGGTGCTGGAGCAGGTCAGCCGCGCGCTTGAGGTGATGGTGGTGCTGGTGACCGCCTGCGGTCTGCTGCTGTTGCTGGCTCAGGTACAGGTGGGTATGCGCCAGCGTCATCAGGAGCTGGTGGTTTACCGCACGCTGGGCGCGGGTAAAAAGCTGCTCAGAACCACGCTGTGGTGCGAGTTTGCCGTGCTGGGGCTGGTGTCCGGTCTGGTAGCGGCCATCGGCGCGGAAACGGCGCTGGGCGTACTGCAAACGCACGTGTTCGACTTCCCGTGGGAGCCAGATTTGCGTCTGTGGATCGTACTGCCGGTCACCGGGGCGGTATTGCTGTCGCTTTGCGGCGGCTGGCTGGGCGTTCGTTTGCTGAAAGGGAAGGCGCTGTTCCGCCAGTTTGTCGTCTGAGGAGGCCGGGCAGGGATGCCAGGCTACCGCTATAAACTTTGTTATATTTCGCTATTTATTGCGTTAGAACATATTTTCTGCATTTATTGGTGTTTTTTTAATATCTATTAAGAAAAGACTGATGGATAACCGCACGAATTAATAAAAATCCCTCAGAAATCGGACTTAATAAGCGTTAATATGCCCCCGCTTATAATAAATACGTTTACCAGGGATCCACATGAAAGCAAATTTGCGCGCTTTACCATTACTGATTGGGGCCGGCCTGCTTGCAGGTATGGCATCTTTCGCTGCTAACGCAGAAATCACTGTCCTGAAGCAAGATCCGCAGGCCGGTAACCCGCTCAGCCGCCTCAATTTCACCGTGGGCGGCAGTATTCGTCCACAGTTTAATATGATGTCCGGCGACGGCGATAAAGGCTCTTACAAACGTAATGGCTTTGATGGCGGCACCCGTTTCCGCTTCGCGGCCGATTATTATCTGTTCGATGATATTAGCTGGATCAGCTATTACGAGCTGGGCGTGAATATTCCGGCGGTCTTCGAGTGGGACAACCACTATGCAGAAGGCGCGAACAATACTACTCGCCGTATGCTGTACACCGGTCTGAAAAGCAAAACCTGGGGTCAGCTGACCTACGGCCAGCAAAACAGCATCTACTATGATGTGGTTGGCGCGAAAACCGATATCTGGGACTACGACATGATCGGTCAGGCTCCAGGTAACGGCATGAACGGCGACTACGACGGTTCTTACCGTTCCCGCAACATGCTGAAGTACAAAAACACCTTC
The DNA here is from genome assembly GCF_037152415.1 of Cedecea sp. AS113. Classification (NCBI taxonomy): domain Bacteria; kingdom Pseudomonadati; phylum Pseudomonadota; class Gammaproteobacteria; order Enterobacterales; family Enterobacteriaceae; genus Cedecea; species Cedecea sp. AS113. The sequence continues at coordinate 80,555 of NZ_JBBCMI010000007.1, read as the reverse complement.
GGCGATGCGGACGTGTACGCTTCTTACCTGTTTGAAGATCACGACATCCGTGCCACCAACGGCATGCGCTACAAGCGTAAAGGCGGCGGCTCTCTGGGCGTGGATTACCACATCACCAAAGACCTGACCTGGGGTACCGCATGGAACTACACCCGTGCCGACATGCGTAACCCGACCGACGGCGACAGCAAGTCTTACAACCAGAACATCTACGGTACGGCGCTGAGCTGGAAACCGGACAACTGGACGTTTAGCTTCGGCGGCGGCTGGTACCAGAACTTCCTGACCACCAAGCTGAAAGACGTGAACAACTACTTCTCCGGCGACGCGTGGGGCATCGAGTACTTCGCGGGTTACACCATCCCGGTTGGCCAGTACGCGGTGAAATCCGTACAGCCATACTTCATGGGTGACCGTCTGCAGTACGTGACCGGCCGCAGCTACCAGCGCATCGACAACGGTGTGGGCGTGAGCTTCAAGCTGGATTACGGCTTCCAGGTGGACTACGAGCACGTCTTCACCTCCAGCACCGACAACCTGGGCGACATGAACCTGGTTCGTCTGCGCTACGATTTCTAATCGTGCCTCTGGCGGGTGGCAGCCTTGCTGCCCGCCTCATTCAGCGTTTCCTGCCTTATTTTTTATCTATCCAGAAACGGGTAAGCATGTTCGGGCCCTGAAGGCTTTGCGCCACTCTGTGGGCGTGGTTTTGAAACGCAGCCTGAAGTGATGCCGGAGTGTTTCCGCTGAGCCGAATCCAGACTGCTCTGCCACCTGGTCAATGCTGATTTTCTCGCTTTCCAGCAGCGCACAAGCCTTTTCCAGCCGGAGGCTGAGCATCCACTCGCCCGGCGTGGTGCCGGTGGCATCTTTGAACCGGCGGATGAAGGTGCGGCGGCTCATGCCCGCTTGCCTGGCTAACTGCTCAATCACCAGGGGCGCATTGAGATGGTGGCGCAAGTCGTCCAGCAACGGCGCCAGACTTTTGGTGCTGCGTTTAGGAACGGGCTGTTGGACCCACTGTGCCTGATTGCCTTCCCGTAACGGGGGCGTAATCATGCGCTGCGCAGTCCGGTTGGCGATTTCAATCCCGTAATCACGACGGATAAGATGCAGGCAGAGATCGACCCCGGCGGCACCGCCTGCGGAGGTGATCAGGCTGCCCTCATCGACGTAGATCATGCTGTGCTCCACCTGTACCGCAGGGAACCTGTTCGCGAGGATCTCGGTGCTGTTCCAGTGGGCGGTGGCTCGCTTGCCGTCCAGTAATCCTGTTTCGCAGAGAATAAAACTGCCGGCGCAAATCGACACTATGCGGGAACCGTTTTGATGGGCGCGTTGTAAGGCGGCAATCAGCGGCTCCGGGGCCGGTTCAAAAACATTTCGCCAGCCGGGGATGATAATGGTTCCTGCGTCTTCCAGCAGCTCCAGCCCGCCATCCACCACTAAACGCACGCCGCCCTGAGCGTCAAAAACGCCGTTCTCTAACGACGCGACGCGCAGGTCATAGAGAGGCTGGCCGAGCACTTCGTCCACGCGGCCAAAAGCTTCGACGGCAATCCCAAACTCAAAAGTGCAGAGACACTGATAGGCCAGCACAACCAGCCGTCGATTTTTCGGTCTAAAAGTGCGGTCTTGATCTGGGGAGATGCCCGGCATGGTTGTCCTGTCTCTAAAAATGGCACGATCTTGACGATATCTGACCTGAGCGTCGATTTCTACTCCACCCCGAATCTTTCATGCTGGCACCTTCTTAACGTTTGGCAGGAAATCAGTATGAAAAATCTCTTAGCGTTGATGGCGGTCTGCTTAGCTGCGTTGATGTCGGGCCTGGAAATATCCAGCGTCCCGGTTATCCTGCCGGTGCTGGAAAAGCAGATGCAGGCTAATTTCCGTGAACTGCAATGGATCATGAATGCTTACACCCTCTCCTGCACCGCGGTGCTGATGGCCACGGGGACGCTGGCGGATAAATATGGCCGCAAGCGTATTTTTATTATCAGCATTATTGGGTTTGGCCTGACGTCGATCCTCTGTGGCCTGTCCCGGACGCCGGAATGGCTTATTGTGGGGCGCTTTTTGCAGGGACTGAGCGGCGGGGCGATGTTAACCAGCCTGATTGCCATCCTGTCGGTTCAGTTTCCGGCAGGAAAAGCGCGCAGCCGGGCGTTTTCCGCCTGGGGGATCACGTTTGGTTTTGGACTGGGATTTGGCCCCGTCATCGGCGGCGTGCTGGAGGCGTGGTTTGGCTGGCAATGGGTATTTCTGATCCACGGCGTTATTGCGCTGCTCACCCTGGCCCTGACGCTGAAAAATGTCGTCGAGTCGCGGGAAAATACCACGAAACCGCTGGATGTCGCTGGCCTGATGACGTTGAGCGTGGGCGTGGTGGGGGCGACGTGGCTCATCACCCAGGGCGGGAGCATCGGCTGGACCAGCCGTGAAGCCCAGTTCATCTTGCTGGGCACGTTTATCAGCCTGGCGCTGTTCGTCATTATTGAGTTACGCCACCCGCATCCTATGTTTGATTTCTCCGTCTTCCGGATCAGACCTTTCTCCGGCGCGCTGATGGGATCTGTGGGGATGAATTTCAGCTTCTGGCCGCTGATGATTTATCTGCCGGTTTATTACCAGATTGGGAAGGGTTACAGCATTATGGAGACCGGCATGGCGCTGCTGGCCTACACTTTGCCCACGCTATTAATGCCGCCGGTCGGTGAAAAACTCGTGCTGCGCTTTGGGGCCGCACGCATCATCCCGCTGGGGCTGCTTGCTATCGGCCTGGGATTTGTGCTGATGAGGCTGGGCGTTATCTATCACGTCAGTTTACTGCCCGGCGCAATACTCTCGGGCATGGCGCTGGGGTTAATCAATACCCCGGTCACCAACACCACCACCGGCTCCGTGGGCGCTAACCGCGTGGGCATGGCTTCCGGGATTGATATCAGTTCACGCCTAATTACCCTCGCCGTTAATATTGCGTTAATGGGGAGCCTGCTGGTGGCGGGGATAGCCGAAAGCTTACAGAGCCATATCGACAGCGTGAGCGAAAGATATGCCCTGGCCGAACAAATAGCCGGCGGCACCAGAGCCATGCTCAGCAGCGACATGATTGTTCAGGCGCTGAATAACGGTTTTTCCGGCGTGCTGGCCTACGGCGCTGTGGGCGTGGGCTGTTTGTCGCTGGCGAGTTATTTGCTGTTCAATGTCAAAACAAACGTTAAGCGCAAAAGGGCGGAATCCTGCGCGGATTAAGCTCATCTCAATGCAAAGCGGGTTTTCCGCTTTGCTTGGTTGTTATTCGCAAAAGCCCTGTTCATGCCCGCCGCGCCTTCTCCTGCGAGCAAGATGAAATATTTTCAATTAACCCTGTTAACGGAATGTGCCATCTTATTCTGTCCAGTTGGATCAACAACTTAGTAAGCGGCCCGTGAAAGAGGCTCGCCTCAGGACACCACACATCATTCTGTAAGGGAGAATACCCATGGGAAATCATTTCGGCTGGCGCGTGGCGACCGGCGCTTTACTTCTGGCCAGCGGTCTGCAGTTTGCTCAGGCCAACAGCGACCCGCACACCATCGTCTTCGGCGTAGCGCCGGGGCCATACGGCGACATGGTCAAACAGGCCATCGCCCCGCCGTTAAAAGAGAAAGGCTATAAAGTCGTGGTGCGTGAGTTCAGCGACTACGTGCAGCCCAACATGGCGCTGGCCAACGGCAGCATCGACGCCAACCTGTTCCAGCACTCGCTGTACTTCGACAAATTCACCGCCGACAAAAACCTCAAGCTGGCGAAGCTGATTACCGTGCCAACCGCCGGGATGGGCATTTATTCCCATAAAGTCAAAAGCCTGGACGAGCTGAAGCAGGGCGACATTGTCACCCTGTCTAACGACCCGACCAACCTGGCCCGTGGGCTGCGTTTCCTGCAGTCGATGCAGCTTATCACCATCAAAGAGAACATTGACCCGACTAAAGCCTCCGAGCGCGACATCGCCACCAACCCGAAAGGCCTGGTGTTTAAATCGCTGGAAGCCGCACAGCTGCCGCGCACGCTGGACAGCGCCAGCGCTGCGCTGGTCAACGGTAACTTTGCCATTGCCGCCGGGCTAAAACTCTCTTCCGCGCTGAAACAGGAACACCTGGACGAGAACCTCAAAAACATCATCGCGGTGCGTGCCGAAGATGCGGATAAACCGTTCGCCAAAGACATCGTGGAGACCGTGAAATCCCCGGCCTACGAAAAAGCGATCGACGATCCGCAGAATATTTTCAACGCCTTCCAGAAACCGGACTGGATGGTTGCCGCGGATAAAAAGTAATAGAGCAAAGCGGGCAGGCGGGATGCCTGCCTTTTGTCGCTGATTTGAGGTTGTCATGATTGAGATTGAAAAGGTCTGCGTGGACTTCCCCACGGGCCGTAGCCAGACCAGCCGTGCGGTGAACGATGTTTCGCTGCGCATTGGCGCGGGGGAGATTTTTGGCATTGTCGGCACCAGCGGAGCCGGGAAAAGTACCTTATTACGTACTCTGAACGCGCTCCAGTGCCCGAGTGAGGGCTGCGTAAAAATCGGTGGGACCGAGATCACCGCGCTGCAAGGGGCCGAGCTGCGCAAAGCGCGTCAGCGTATCGGCATGATTTTCCAGCACTTCAATTTGATGCACACCCGGACGGTCAGGCAGAACGTGGCGTTCAGCCTCAAAGCCGCAGGCTGGGAACGCAGTAAAATCGGCCCGCGCGTGGCCGAAATTCTTGAGCTGGTGGGCCTGGCCGACAAAGCGAACCGCTACCCGGTGCAGCTGAGCGGCGGGCAGAAACAGCGCGTGGGCATTGCGCGCGCCATCGCGAACCACCCGGATGTTTTACTCTGTGATGAACCGACCTCCGCCCTGGATCTGGAAACGTCGGCCACCATTCTGGCGCTGTTGAAGAAAATCAACCAGCAACTGGGGATCACCATCGTGCTGATCACCCACGAGATGAACGTGATCAAGACGATTTGCGACCGTGTGGCGGTGATGTCCGGCGGGGAAGTGGTGGAGTCCGGCGAGGTGTTCGACATCTTCGCGCATCCGCAGCATGAATTTACCCGCCAGCTGGTGTCCCACACGCTGAACCTGACGCTGCCGGTGCGCCTGCTGGACAACATGCGCGGCGCGCTGCTGAAAATCATGTTCGTCGGTGACTCGGCTGAACAGCCGGTGCTCTCCTTCGCGGCGGTGAAATACGGTGTGGCGGTGAACATTCTGCACGGCAAGATTGAGTACATCAGCGACCGCGCGCTGGGCATTCTGGTGGTGGCGATCACCGCGCCCGGCAACCCGGCGGCGGTAGGGGATGCCATCGACCATATTCGGAAACATACGGCCTGTGTGGAGGTGCTGAATGGATGATTTAGTCGCGGACCTGACGATTGCCTTTGGCGAAACCTTCCAGATGCTGGGTATTTCCACGCTGCTGGCGATTATCGGCGGCCTGCCGCTGGGCTTTTTGATCTTCGTGACCGACCGCAATCTGTTCTGGCAGAACCGCTCGCTGAACATCATCAGCTCGGTTCTGGTGAACATTGTGCGCTCGGTGCCGTTCGTCATTCTGCTGGTGCTTCTGTTGCCGCTGACGCAGTTCCTGCTCGGCAACACCATTGGGCCGATTGCGGCTTCTGTGCCGTTATCGGTGGCGGCGATTGCGTTTTACGCCCGCCTGGTGGACGGCGCGCTGCGGGAAGTGGACAAAGGTATTATTGAGGCCGCGGAGGCCTTTGGTGCCAGCCCGATGCGCATCATCTGCACCGTGCTGCTGCCGGAAGCCAGCGCCGGTTTGCTGCGCGGCTTAACCATAACCCTGGTCAGCCTGATCGGTTACTCGGCAATGGCGGGGATTGTCGGCGGCGGCGGCGTGGGCGACCTCGCGATCCGCTTCGGCTATTACCGCTACGAAACCCAGGTCATGGTGGTCACGGTCGTGGCGCTGATTGTGCTGGTGCAGATCGTGCAAATGTTTGGCGACTATCTCGCCAAACGCGCGGACAAGCGCGACAGGCATTAACCTTCTTCTGGCCGGGCATTCGCTCGGCCTGTTTTCTGCCTCATAAACCCCCAATCTGCAATTCCCCGAAGCGTTTCATCATTCCTGCGAGCCGCCTCGAATTTTGCCATTCTGCCTGATTTTTAAGCTATATGACTGTGCAGCCATCCAGTATGATCGGAGGGATGAGCAAGAGATAAACCCGGTCAAAGCCGGAAAAAGAAGCGCCCCCGAATAATGGAGATTTTTATATGGATATGCGTAATTTCCAACAATGTAGAGGGATGACGAAATCACCATCATGGACTTTTCTTGATGTCTTTCGCTGGAAAATACTTCCCGAAAAATTCGGCGGCGGCAGATCTTATGCCCGAGATTTTAAAGATGCATGGGTCAAAAAAAATCGTACTCTTATCAGAGCTGCAGCGTTTCGCTATAAACTTCCGCCAGAATTGCTCGCGGGTGTTTGCTGGATAGAGGTAGGCGGTGACCCAAATATCATAGATCGTTTTGCTTTTGAGGTTCGAGCCATCGACTGGAGCGGGCCTGCGTATACCGATCGTTATTTCACAATAACCTCCCCTCCGGCTAAAACCTCGTTTGGATTTGTCAGTATGCAGTTGCGTACTGCCGCTCAAACTATGGGGCTGGATGCTGACACAATGAGCACATCAGAGCTTCGCTCCCTGTCTCAGTGCCTTGAAAAAGACACCTATAATATCAATCTTGCTGCTATGCATTTACGCCAACTTGCCGACTATGACAGGTTACCTTCGCGGCTTAGTATTAATGATGTGAAAATTATTGGGGCGAGATATAACCGTGGTACGAGTCCGAGTCTGGAAAATATAAAAAAAGATACGCGATATGGTGATTTTATTGTCAAGCATTGGCCGCACTTTAACAGACTGGTTTTGCAGTAGGGGGCAGAATGAGAGTGTTTATTAGGGTTGTACTTGTTCTGTTTTATCTATTGTGTATGGTTGCGATGTATTTATCTATGGTTGATAAATATGATGTCATATATGATATGGATTCGGCATTTCCCAGGGGGGCATTAGGTAATGGCAGCAATAATGATGTCGTTTTTTCAGGGGTAATATTACTCTTTATATCTCTATCTCAGATGCTATTTTTTTACTTTGAGCAATCGAAAAAATGGAAATGGGCAGCGGCGATCATGACAGTATTGGCTTTCCTTTTTTTCTTTGCCAAATAAAACTCATTTGGATTTTGGTAACCTTTAGCTGAATTTAGATTTCATGTTTATTCCGAGCCCACGCAGATGTTTTGATGTGTGGGTGATAGTTTGCGGTTCAGAGAACTTGGTGACATAGGGGGCGGCGTATCTTTGAAAATTTGTATCCAGGTTGCCCCAAATCTCACAGTTGCCCTTTCCCCAGAGATTGGCTAGTATCGCTCCAGCTTCTCGCAAGTCGTAAACGTTAACGTTATCCAACGTACATATTCTCCCCGGCATTCGGGGTAATTGTACTTGGGTAATATCATGGCACTATTCGCACCCCCCGTTGTTTCGTACCGCAAGCCCCACGTTCTGGGCTTTATCCTCTATTTCATCGTTGGCCTGGTCGACGGCGCCATTGTGCCTTTTTTCCCGCTGTGGGCGCAGCAGTCTGCCGCTATCCCGGTGGAGTTTATTGGCCTGCTGTTCGGCTGCTATGCCGGGGGCGAGCTGGTGGCCGCGCCGTTTATCGGCGGCATTGCCGACCGCGTGGGCAGAAGGCCCGTGTTGATTATTTCGGCGACCGGCGTCGGGGCGGGCTTTATTGCGCTGTTCTTTGCGCACGGCGTATTTGCCGCCGCTGCCGTGCTGATCGTTATTGGCCTGTTTGAATCCGTGCTGCACCCGACTATCTACACCGTGGTGGCGGACGCCACGCCAGCCTCGGAGCACCGCCGCCAGTTCAGCATCATGCGCGTGTGTTCCGGTGCAGGCGCGATTGCCGGGCCGCTGCTGGGGACGGTGCTGGTGCAGGAGGGGCTGGGCTACGTTTTTCTGGCTGGAGGTTCGGTGATGGTGACCGGCGGCCTGATGCTGGCGATCTCTCTGGCGGAAACGCGTCCGCTGGCCGCTGGAGTGGGCGATGAGGCCGACGATGAAGAAGGGCTCAGCGCGCTGCTGCCCGCGTTTCGGGACCGCCGTCTGGCCGGGCTGCTGATTTGGGTGCTGCTGCTGGGCGTCGCCGGGAGCTGGGTGGAGGCCGTCATGCCGCTGTATGCCAGCAATCAGATGGGAATGAGCGCCGCCAGCATCGGCTATTTGTTCGCGTTCGGGGCGGGGATTAACACGGTCGGCCAGCTGGCCTTAACGAAGCTGTTGGCCCGACGCTCTGCATTGTTTATCACGCTCAGTGCGGGTTTGGCGCTGATCGCTGCCTTTGTTTTGCTATTGGCTCATCCACACGTCGTCACGCTGGTGATGGCGGTCTGCCTTTATTCTCTGTCCCAGATGATGATCGGCCCGCTGATCCCGACGGCGGTGAACAAGTTAGCCCCGGCGCGGCTGCGCGCGACCTACATGGCGGCACTTTCGGTGGTGAGCGATCTGCAGGGATCGGTGGGGCCGGCTACCGGCACGGCATTGTTCGCGCTGGCGTTTACGTTGCCGTGGGCAGTGGGCATTCCGCTGGTTGGGCTGGCGGTGACCGGACTAGGGCTGACGCTCGCCGCCGGGGAAAAATCGGCTACTCGTTGACGCTGCGCAGCCAGGCTTCGACCTGCTGGTAATCCCCCCGGAAGACGATCTGGTCGGCCTTCTGGCTGAGCTGATAGCGGTACATCGGGTCGTAATACTCTTTCAGCAGCGGCGACAGCCAGGCCAGATGGCCTTCGCAGGAGCCGGTTTTTCGCTGGGTGAGCAGCGCCTCGTCCAGCCTGGCGGTGAACTGCTGGAAGCGTTCCATGCCCAGGCGGCGGCGGATGGCAAACAGGCCGTGGTGCAGGTATTCGGCGTAATCATGCCACGCGGTTTCTTCCTCGTTGACGGATAAAAACGCCTCGCTCATCTGCCGGAAATATTCGTTTTTGAGGCGCTCCAGCCGCACTTCGAACGGATCGTCGATGGCCACAATCGGCGAGCGCAGCATCTGTTCTCTGAAGGCTTCGGGGATATGGCGGGAGCCAATCATCCGGCCCTCGTCTTCCACAACCAGCGTTTTTGACTCGGTCGGGCTGATTTTCAGCAGGGTGACGGCGAGGTTATTTTCGAAGCTGGCCTGAGAAGGCTGGGCGACAATCGTGCGGCCAAACGACGAGCCGCGATGGTGCGCCAGCCCTTCAAGGTCAACGCCCGTCGGCAGCGAGCGGATCAGAATCGTTTTGCCGCAGCCTGTGTTGCCGCTGACGATAATCATCGGCGACTGAGAACGGGTGTCGATTACCTGCATGGCATGCTGGCGCAGGGCTTTGTAGCCGCCGGTGACCAGCGGGTACTCGAGGTCTCTCTCCCGCAGCCACTGCTGCACGATGTGGCTGCGCATTCCGCCTCTGGCACAGCATAAATAGCCTTCCGGCTGCTGGCGGCAGCTTTCCAGCCAGCGTTCGATTCGGCCGGCTTTTCGCTCGCCGCTGACCAGCCGGTGCCCCAGTTCGACGGCGGCCTGTTGGCCCTGCTGTTTATAGCACGTCCCGACCTGCGCGCGTTCGTCGTCCAGCATCAACGGTAAGTTATGGGCGGCGGGCATTGAACCCTGAGCGAACTCTACCGGGGCGCGAACGTCAATCAGCGGAATGTCGTTGAGCAGCAGGCGGTCGTAGTCCTGCGTATTGGGGCGTTTTTCCATGGCATAACCTTAGTCTGAAGCGGCGAAACGGGGGGATTGTGCGCTTCTGGTCGGGCAAAGGAAAGGGGAAGGGGGAAAATGGTCTGACCCTCTAAAGTCAAACAGAGGGTCAGACGAGGTGCGGTTTTACTTCACCAGCTTGCTCTGTGCCCAGGCAATGCCGCTGGCGTATTCGGCCGGGAGCAGGGGAACCAGGGCTTCCAGCGAGGCGCTCAGGCGGCCGGTGTCGGTGTCGTTCAGGTTGAGGTGCCCGACTTTACGGCCCGGACGAACGTCTTTGTCGTACCAGTGCAGGTGCACCAGCGGCAGCTTCAGCCAGGCATAGTTCAGGTCGGTGCCGATCAGGTTCACCATCACCGACGGGGCATTAACGACAGGCTGCGGCAGCGGCAAATCCACGATGGCGCGCAGGTGCAGCTCGAACTGACTGATGGAGGCGCCGTTTTGCGTCCAGTGCCCGCTGTTGTGCACGCGCGGGGCCAGCTCGTTGATCAGCAGGCCGGCTGGCGTGACGAAGCACTCCATCGCCATCACGCCGACGTAGCCCAGCTCGTTCATAATGGCGGTGAGCATGGTTTCGGCCTGGCGCTGCTGTTCGGCATTGGCCTGCGGAAAGGCAACGCTGGTGCGCAGAATGCCGTCCTGATGCAGGTTGTGGGTCAGCGGGTAGAACACCGTGCTGCCGTCGTGGCCGCGCGCGCCTACCAGAGAAACTTCGCCGGAGAAGTTAATGCCCTGCTCGACGATGCATTCGCCGTAGCACTCTGCCGGCAGCTGGTCGGTTTCATCGGCACGTAAGCGCCACTGGCCGCGGCCATCGTAGCCGCCCACGCGGCGCTTCACGATAGCCAGAGAGCCCAACTGGCTGAACACGTCCTGCCATTCGTGGCTGCCGGAGAGCAACTGCCAGGGCGCGGTGGCCAGGCCGAGCTTATCGAACAGCTGTTTTTGCGTCAGGCGGTCGGCGATGATCGGGAAGATATCGCGGTTAACGAAGGCGTTATGGCGCGCCAGTTCGCGGGTGAGCGCGGTTTCCGGCCAGCGCTCAATCTCGGCGGTGATCACGCTCTGGGCGAACGGCACGGCTTCCGGCTCGGCGTCCAGCCCGACAGGGTAAACGGCGATGCCCAGCGGCTCACCGGCCTGGCGGAGCATGCGCCCCAGCTGGCCGTTACCTAAGACACAGACGCGCTTCATGCTTCACTCCGTGGGTCCGGATTATCCAGCACTTCGTCGGTCTGGGTTTGACGCCAGGTTGTCAGGCGCTGGCTCAGTTCCGCGTCATGCAGGGCCAGGATCTGCGCGGCCAGCAGGGCGGCGTTGGCGGCTCCGGCTTTACCGATAGCCAGCGTGCCGACCGGAATGCCGCGCGGCATCTGGACGATTGAATACAGGCTGTCCACGCCGCTGAGGGCAGCGCTTTGAACCGGCACACCCAGCACCGGGACCAGGGTTTTCGCGGCCAGCATACCCGGCAGGTGCGCTGCGCCACCGGCTCCGGCGATGATCACCTGGTAGCCATTGGCTTCGGCCTGCTCGGCAAAGCTGAAAAGCTTATCCGGCGTGCGGTGGGCGGAGATGACTTCGACATGGTGAGGGACATTCAGGGCGGTAAGGATTTCAGCGGCGAACTGCATGGTGGCCCAGTCACTTTTGGAACCCATAACAATGGCGATACGCGCCGGGGTGTGCTCAGAAGACATGCGTCTCAAAACTCCTGTGGGTGTGCAGACATCATCGGGCGACGGGCGCCCGTTCAGAAGGGCTCAGAGAATAGCACGAACTTCTGGCAAGGAAAACGGTTGCGTGGTTAACGAATCGGCAAAAAAGCGGGCTTTTAGGTCAGAAAGGAAAATGAATCAGCTCGACGTTTTCCGGCGTGACTTTGATCATCGACCCTTCTTTATGCCACGCGCCTAACACGCAGCGGAAAGCGGGTTGCCCGTTAGCCTCAAGTTCGTGAATAGCCGGACGATGGGTATGCCCATGAATCAGCCATTGAACGTTGTGGCGGGTAAGAGTGTCGACCACCGCCTGCGGGTTCACATCCATGATCTCCAGCGATTTCATATTATTCGCCGCCTGGCTGTCGGCGCGCATGCGGTCGGCAATACGCTGGCGAATAAACAGCGGCAGGGCGAGATAGAGCTTCTGCAGCCACGGCTGATGAACCTTGCGGCGAAACGCCTGATAGCCTGCGTCGTCGGTACACAGCGTGTCGCCGTGCATGATCAGGATTTTTCGGCCATAAACATCGAGGAGCTTTTCTTCCGGCAGCAGCGTCATGCCGCTGGCTTTGGCGTAGCGCTTGCCGAGTAAAAAGTCCCGGTTGCCGTGAATGAAATAGCAGGGAATGCCGGTATCAACCACCGCTTTAATGGCCGCGGCGATTTGCTGGTAGAGCGGCTCCGGCGCGTCGTCGCCAATCCAGGCTTCGAACAGATCGCCAAGAATATAGAGCGCATCCGCCTGGCGGGCTTCACCGGCTAAGAAACGCAGAAAACCGGCGGTGATCGCCGGTTCTTCTGGGCAGAGGTGTAAATCTGCAATAAACAGCGTCGACATTATTCGCTGACGGTCACGCTTTCGATAATAACGTCTTCTTTCGGTACATCCTGGTGCATACCGCTGCGGCCGGTGGAAACGGCTTTGATTTTCTCAACCACGTCCATCCCTTCAACCACTTCTGCGAACACGCAGTAGCCCCAACCCTGCAGGCTTTCGCCGCTGAAGTTCAGGAAGTCGTTGTCGGCCACGTTGATGAAGAACTGTGCGGTAGCAGAGTGCGGAGCCTGGGTACGAGCCATTGCCAGCGTACCACGGGTGTTTTTCAGGCCGTTATTCGCTTCGTTCTGAATGGTGTCTTTGGTCGCTTTCTGCTTCATACCCGGTTCGAAACCGCCGCCCTGGATCATAAAGCCGTTGATCACACGGTGGAAAATGGTGTTGTTGTAGAAGCCTTCGCGGCAGTAGTCCAGGAAGTTTTTAACGGTAACAGGCGCTTTATCATCAAAAGTTTTGATGACGATGTCGCCGTGATTAGTGTGAAAAGTAACCATGCTTGCATCCTATGAGTGTCAGAGAGTACGGCGGCAAACGGTGCCATCGTACCAGCACGCTGTTATAGCATAACGCTACATCATAGTCAGTAATGCAAAGCAGACTGCCGTCGGGGAAAATAATCGGGTAAGATAACCGGGAGTATTCTTCCACACGCTTACATGGAATCCCCTGATGTTAAAAATATTTAATACACTGACTCGCCAAAAAGAGGAATTCAAACCTATTCATGCCGGAAAGGTAGGCATGTACGTGTGTGGTATCACCGTTTACGATCTCTGTCATATCGGCCATGGCCGTACTTTTGTTGCGTTCGACGTGGTGGCGCGCTACCTGCGTTCTCTCGGCTATGAGCTGAACTACGTGCGTAACATCACCGACATCGACGATAAAATCATTAAGCGCGCCCATGAAAATGGCGAAGACTTTGTGGCGCTGGTCGACCGCATGGTCGTCGAAATGCACAAAGATTTCGACGCGCTGAACATTTCACGCCCGAACAGCGAGCCGCGTGCGACCAAACACATTCCGGAAATCATCGAAATTGTTGAACAGCTGCTTGCTCGCGATCACGCCTATGTGGCGGAAAACGGCGATGTGATGTTCTCGGTGCTGACCGACCCGAATTATGGCCTGCTGTCTCGCCAGGATCTGGATCAGCTTCAGGCGGGTGCGCGCGTGGACGTGGTTGACGTGAAGCGCAACCCGATGGACTTCGTGCTGTGGAAAATGTCCAAGCCAGGCGAGCCTGCATGGACTTCTCCGTGGGGCGAAGGCCGCCCGGGCTGGCATATCGAATGTTCCGCCATGAACTGCAAAGAGCTGGGCAACCACTTTGATATTCACGGCGGCGGCTCCGATCTGATGTTCCCGCACCACGAGAACGAAATCGCGCAGTCTACCTGTGCCCACGACGGCGAGTACGTCAACACCTGGATGCACTCCGGGATGGTGATGGTTGACCGCGAGAAGATGTCCAAATCCCTGGGTAACTTCTTTACCGTGCGTGACGTGCTGAAGTATTACGACGCGGAAACCGTGCGTTACTTCCTGATGTCCGGCCACTACCGCAGCCAGCTCAACTACAGTGAAGAGAACCTGAAACAGGCTCGCTCGGCGCTGGAGCGTCTGTACACCTCGCTGCGTGGGACCGACAGTAGCGTGGCGCCAGCCGGGGGCGAAGCCTTCGAAGCCCGCTTCCGCGAAGCGATGGACGATGACTTCAACACCCCGGAAGCCTACTCCGTGCTGTTCGATATGGCCCGCGAAGTGAACCGCCTTAAAGCGGAAGATCTTGCGGCGGCAAACGGACTGGCGGCGGCGCTGCGTAAGCTCTCCGCAATTCTGGGCCTGCTGGAGCAGGATCCGGAGCAGTTCTTGCAGGGCGGCGCGCAGGCGGACGACGGCGAAGTGGCGGAAATCGAAGCGCTGATCAAGCAGCGTAACGATGCGCGTCAGTCGAAAGACTGGGCGCTGGCGGACCAGGCGCGTGACCGCCTGAACGAGATGGGCATTGTGCTGGAAGACGGCGCGGGTGGCACGACCTGGCGTCGTAAGTAAGATTTATAACGTGAAAAAGCGGCCTATGACAGGCCGCTTTTTTTATGGCTGACCGCTGTGGCGCGGCCTGATTGGCAGGTGCTTTATTCCGGGGCTGAGGTGCGAATCAGGTAATCAAACGCGCTCAGGGAGGCTTTCGCGCCTTCGCCAGTGGCGATGATGATCTGTTTGTAAGGCACGGTGGTGCAGTCGCCCGCGGCGAATACGCCTTTCACGGTGGTTTCGCATTTCGCGTCGATGATAATTTCACCCATGCGGTTGCGCTCCACGCTGCCTTCCAGCCAGGTGGTATTCGGCAGCAGGCCGATTTGCACGAAGATGCCGGCCAGGGCAACGTCATGCACGCTTTCGGTCACGCGGTCTTTATACTGCAGGCCGGTCACTTTGCTGCCGTCGCCTTTCACTTCCAGCGTCTGGGCGTTGAGCACGATGTCGACGTTTTTCAGGCTGCGCACTTTGTTCTGCAGAACCTGATCGGCCTTCATTTCCGGGGCAAATTCCAGCAGGGTGACGTGCTCAACGATACCCGCCAGGTCAATGGCCGCTTCCACGCCGGAGTTCCCGCCGCCGATGACCGCCACGCGCTTGCCTTTGAACAACGGGCCGTCGCAGTGCGGGCAGTAGGTCACGCCTTTGGTGCGGTACTGATCTTCACCCGGCACGTTCATGTTGCGCCATTTTGCGCCGGTCGCCACGATAATGCTGCGTGCTTTCAGCGTGGCGCCTGATGCCGTTTGGATCTGGTGCAGGCCGCCTTCGGTTTTCGCCGGGATAAGCTTGCTGGCGCTTTGGGTGTCGATCACGTCCACGTCATAGTCGTCCACGTGGGCTTTCAGCGCGCCCGCCAGCTTCTGGCCTTCGGTTTTCGGCACGGAAATGTAGTTTTCGATATCCACGGTATCCAGCACCTGGCCGCCGAAGCGTTCGCCCATCAGGCCAGTACGGATGCCTTTACGCGCCGCATAGACCGCCGCCGCCGCGCCCGCAGGGCCGCTGCCGACGATCAGTACGTCATAAGCCTCACGCTGGTTCAGCGCTTCCGCCGCGCGTTTTTCTGCGCCGGTATCAATTTTGCCCACGATTTCAGCCAGCGTCATACGGCCCTGACCAAATTCTTTGCCGTTCAGGAACACGGCAGGCACGCCCATCACATTGCGTGCCTGAATTTCATTCTGGTAAACGCCGCCGTCGATAGCAGTATGGGTGATGCGCGGATTCAGCACGCTCATCAGGTTCAGCGCCTGCACAACGTCCGGGCAGTTGTGGCAGGAGAGGGAGTAATAGGTTTCAAAGTGGAAGTCGCCGTCGATCTCACGGATTTGCGCCAGCAGATCCTGAGATTCTTTGGACGGGTGACCGCCGACCTGGAGCAAAGCCAGCACCAGGGAAGTGAATTCGTGACCCAGCGGAGAGCCGGCAAAGCGCGGGCCCTGGCTTGAGCCTGGGTTAGTGATTAAAAACGACGGTTTGCGCACCGGCAGGTCGTTATTAATGCTGAAAGAAACTTTATCGGATAACTCAGCGATGTCTGCCAGCAGTTCTTTTACTTCAGATGATTTCGCGCCGTCGTCCAGCGTGGCAATCAACTCAACAGGTTTCGTTAGTCTCTCAAGATAGGCTTTGAGCTGGGTTTTCATTGTTGTGTCGAGCATGGTCAGTCTCCCTGGTGGCGAGAAAAAAACGGCTGCCGGAGCAGCCGTAAAATAAAAGAGGGTAACGCGGGTAAAACTTAGATTTTGCCGACCAGGTCCAGAGATGGAGCCAGAGTCGCTTCACCTTCTTTCCATTTAGCCGGGCAAACTTCGCCTGGGTGAGAAGCCACGTACTGAGCCGCTTTCACTTTACGAAGCAGGTCAGACGCGTCACGGCCAATGCCTTCGGCGGTCACTTCGATAGCCTGGATGATGCCCTGTGGGTCAACCACGAAGGTAGCGCGGTCTGCCAGACCTTCGTCTTCACGCATGTTTTCGAAGTTACGGGTCAGCGCGCCGGTTGGGTCGCCGATCATCGCGTATTTGATTTTAGCGATGGTTTCAGAGCTGCCGTGCCACGCTTTGTGGGTGAAATGGGTGTCGGTAGAAACGGAATACACGTCTACGCCCAGTTTCTGCAGTTCTTCGTAATGGTCAGCCACGTCGCCCAGTTCGGTCGGGCAAACGAAAGTGAAGTCAGCCGGGTAGAAGAAGAAAACGCTCCAGCGGCCTTCGGTATCTTTTTCCGTAACTTCAACGAATTCGCCGTTTTTAAAAGCCTGGTTTTTGAATGGTTTGATTTTGGTATTAATTAAAGACATCTAAACTTCCTCCGTTTTGCGATGGGAGAAAGGTACCGAATTTTGAACTGCGTCACTAATGGGTAGGCTTTATTGAATCAAGAGGTATTTCCTAACAGCTATGCGGCGGGCATAAAAAAGGCCACCCGTTGCGGGGGTGGCCGGTGTTGCGCGTTACAATTCCACTTTAAAAAATTATAACAGCGGCGAAATTACAGCACTTTAGCCTTAAAAAGGTCAATTCCCCGGTTCGTTGTAGTAGCGATGGTTGTAATCGTTGAAAACTATTAAAGGTCATCAGTCCTAAAATTCGCGGGATATTCTGAAAAGTCTAGGTGGTGAGCAAAGTAATGTCAGGGGAATTGCAGCTATATGACGGTAAGGTTAAATTACCGGCTGTTATTTTTCTGCATGAATAATCGCGCCAGGCTGCGCGAGGGTTGAGGTATTGGCATTGTCCGAATTGCTTTCTTTGGTGCTGTTTTTGGCAGCTATTGCCGTATATGCGGTAAAGGCGGGTCGAAATATCTGGTGGCTGTCGATCATCCTGCTGATGCTCGGCCTGTTTATCGTGCTCAACGTGACGTTGCTGGCCAGTAATTATTTTACCGGCGAAGGCATTAACGACGCGGTGCTCTATACGCTCACCAGCAGCATGACAGGCGCGGGCGTCGGCAAATACATTTTGCCTGGGCTGGGCCTCGCCGTGGGGTTGATTGCGATTTTGGGCGGTCTGACCTGGATTTTACGCCGGAAGAATCATCCTCATCATTTGGGCTACAGTGCCCTGGCGCTGTTTCTGGCCCTGTTTTCAATCAAAACAACGCCTGCCTACCAGCAGGTGGTGTCGCTGATTAAATCCCAGACCCGCACCGGCACGTCTGACTTTGCCGACTGGTATAAAGTCCCGGAAGGCACCATTAAACAGCCGAAGCTCAACCTGGTTTATATCTACGGCGAAAGTCTGGAACGCACCTATTTTGATGAGCAGACGTTTCCTGGCTTAGCGCCCGAGCTGAACGCTCTGAAAAGCCAGGCGATCGATTTCAGCCATACCGGGCAGATGGCGGGGATGGACTACACCATTGCGGGCATTGTGGCCTCGCAGTGCGGGATCCCGCTGTTTGCACCTTTCGAGGGGAACTCCTCGGCGTCAATGTCGAGCTTCTTCCCGAAGAACATCTGCCTCGGGGATATTCTTAAGGCATCCGGCTATCAAAACTACTTTATCCAGGGCGCGGACCTGCGCTTTGCGGGTAAAGACATTTTCCTGCAGTCCCACGGCTTCGAGCATATGTACGGCGCGCAGGAGCTGAAGGGAATGGTGGCGGACCCGAATTACAAGAATAACTGGGGCTTTTACGACGATACGGTGCTGGACGAAGCTTATGACAAGTTTATCGAGCTTTCTAAAGCCGGGAAGCGTTTCTCGCTGTTTACCCTGACGGTCGATACCCATCATCCCGATGGCTTTATCTCGAGAACATGTAACCGCCGCAGCTACAGCTACGGGGGCAAAGAAAACCGATCTTTCAGCGCCGTTTCCTGCAGCCAGGAGCATATCGCGGCGCTGATAGACAAAATCAAAGCCTCGCCGTATTTCCGTAACACGGTGATCGTGGTCTCTTCCGACCATCTGGCGATGAACAACACGGCGTATAAATACCTGACGAAGCAGGACAGGCAGAACCTGTTCTTTGTCATTCGCGGCGATAAACCGCAGGCGGAAATAAAAGCCGTGAAGCGTAACACGATGGATAACGGCGCGACGGTGCTGGATATCCTCGGCGGGGGGAACTACATCGGCCTGGGGCGCAGCAGCCTGTCGGGCGAGTCTCTGTCGATGGTCTTTACCAACCTGAAAGAGAAGGTTACCGAGTGGAAACCGGACGTGATCGATCTGTGGAACTTCCCGAAAACCATCAGCCGCTACA
Organism: Cedecea sp. AS113; assembly: GCF_037152415.1. NCBI lineage: Bacteria > Pseudomonadati > Pseudomonadota > Gammaproteobacteria > Enterobacterales > Enterobacteriaceae > Cedecea > Cedecea sp. AS113. The sequence goes on along the minus strand of NZ_JBBCMI010000007.1, from coordinate 61,902 downwards.
GCATCGATCAGAAGAAGAACACGTTCAGTTATTCTGGCGCGCACTTCAAGCTGCCGTTATTGCTGAAAATCGGTAAAGGCAAAATTGAACCGCTGCCGGAAAGCGAGTACTCCGCGCCGCTGCGCTATCAGCTGGCGGATTTTAAAAGCGATGACCGGTTTATCTGGGCTGACCGCTGCTACAAAATGGCGCGCCTGTGGGAACCGCAGCTCGCGCTTTCTACCGGGCTGTGCGTGGCCCAGGGGCAGCTTGGTGGAGAGCCAACGGTACGGCTGGTGGACAAACCGCTGGATGAATACAACGTGCAGTTTGACGAGCAAACGCTGAGTAACGATCGTTTCAAAAATAATGTGGCTCTGCTGAAGGCGGATGAGAACAACATTCGCTACCAGGCGGACAGCTTTATCTTTAACGTGGCTGGGGCGCCGCAAAGCGTGAAGCAGTTCAGCGGCATTTCACGCCCGGAAGCCTGGGGCCGCTGGTCGAACGCCAATATGGCGCCCGTGGTGACCATTGAGTATCAGGATCCGCTGCCGACCACGTTTGATCTGGTGTTGGTGGCCAAAGCCTTTGGGCCAAACGTCGGCGAGCCGGTTTCGGTTAAGGTGGGGGATGAAGAGCAAACCATTACTTTTGGCGACCAGCTTTCTACCGTCACGCTGCGTTTTGATAACCCGGCAGGCAGCAAAGTGCTGACTATTGAGCCGCCGAAGCCGCAGCTGTCCAACGAAGGCAATATTCTGGGGCATGAACCGCGTAAGATTGGCGTGGGGCTGGCTGAGCTGAAAATTGTGCCGGTGAGCGGCTAACCCGTTCCCGGAGAGGGAACGGGCGGGGCAGGTCAGAGGATCTCGAGCACCTGTTCCGGCGGGCGGCCAATGCGGGCTTTGCCGTTGGCCAGTACGATTGGGCGCTCGATAAGTTTCGGGTGCTCAATCATCGCCTGAATGAGCGCTTCTTCGCTGAGGCTGGCGTCGTCCAGCTTCAGTGCTTTGTACAAGTCTTCTTTGCGGCGCATCAGCTCCCGGGCGCTGGTAAAGCCCAGTTTCTTCAGCAGTGATTTGACGGTAGCTGCGTCAGGAGGCGTTTCAAGGTAGAGCACCACTTCGGGCTCGACGCCCTTTTCCTTCAACAGGTTCAGCGTTTCACGGCTCTTGGAGCAGCGCGGGTTGTGATAAATTTCGACCTTCGTGGACATACGGACTCCTGTTACATCTTCATATAAGGTTTAAAGCGCTGCTGAAGCTGGCGCAGCTGATCGATCCGGGCGTCGTACCTCGCCTGCTGCAGACTGCCGAGTTTCACCTGCGAGCTGGCGCTACTGAGCATTGAAATGGCCTGATCCAGGCGGCCATTGAGCGCCATGACTTCAGCGCGAGCCGCTAACTCCTGATCGCGGTTGCCCAGTTTCCCCTGAGCCTGAGCCAATAAATCCCAGCCGTTGGTGTCGTCAGGGTGAGCGAACGTGTAGCGATTAAGCTGCGTTGCTGCCTCGGCGGTCTGCCCGCCTTCCAGATAAGCATTGGCGAGGTTCAGCTGCAGCACCGGGTTATTCTTCAGGTCCGGGGCGTTTTTCAGCCGGTTGATCGCGTCGTTGGCTTTGTGCTGGCCGAGATCGATATCGGTGGCCAGATCGAGATACCACGGGTTGCCCGGCTGGGCGCTAATCAGTGGCTGAAGCGTTTTTCTTGCCTCGTCGTATTTATCCGCCTGCAAAGCCTGCAGCGCGCGACCATATTGCGCCGCGTTTTGCTCACGCACGTTGCCTTTTGACCAGGCATCCAGCAGATCCGGGGTTAGCTGATTGCGGCCCGAGTTATACATCCCCAGGGTGCGAACCTTTGCCATGTAGAAACTTTCCGAGGACTGAACCACCACCGGGCGCATTTGGTTGGCGCGGTTGCGGGCATCCGCCAGGCGGCTTTCCGGCAATGGGTGGGTCAGCAGAATTTCCGGTGGACGAGAGGAGTAGCGGGCCTGATCGAGCAGCTTTTCGAGGAAGCCAGGCATCGCCTGAGGATCAAACCCCGAACGCTGGAGTACCTGAATACCGATGCGGTCAGCTTCCTGCTCATTCTGCTGCGTAAAGCTGATCATGCCTTGTTGCGTCCCGGCCAGCGTTCCGGACAGGGCGGCCATCCCGGCCTGGGGGCTGGCCATTGCCAGCAGAATTGAGCCTAAGGCTCCCACCCAGGTCAGGGGCGCATTTTTCTTTTGATCTTCCATCGCACGCGCGAGGTGGCGCTGGGTGACGTGGGAGATTTCGTGAGCCATAACAGAAGCCAGCTGGCTTTCCGTATCGGCATAACGGAACAGCGCCGAGTGCAGTACCACATTGCCGCCGAAGAAGGCGAAGGCGTTGATTTCGTCGTTGTTGATCAGGAAGAAGTGGAACGGGGTCTTCACCGAATTGGCGTGGCTAACCAGCCTCATGCCCAGTGAGTTGATGTACTGCGTCAGCAGCGGATCGTTAATCAGCGGGGCGCTACCGCGCAGCTGGCGGACGTAAAAATCGCCCATCTGCATTTCCTGCGCGATAGACAGCGTGCTGCCCGCGGATGTTCCCATATCTGGGAGTTGGTCAGTCACATCCGCGCGCGCTGGCAGTAGGGTTCCTACCAGCAGTGAGGCCGTAAGTGTTGCAATCAGGGTCTTTTTCAACTGCCTAACCATAACTACTGTCCCGTTTAGTCGTTGTCAGATTTTGACACGATGAGTACAAGTTTGTTCGCTTAAAGAAGTGTACTGTAGGGCGTTGAAGCTGCGAAGATTTTATTTGGTGGATTCTCCTTTGTAATCCGCCGTAAAAAGCAAAGTCTTTGCGGTGACATTTCGATACAATTCGGCATCAAAAAAAACTTCACGGAAGGGATGTATGCTCGACATGTTGTTGCAGTGGTATCGCCGTCGCTTCAGCGACCCGGAGGCGATTGCCCTGTTGGTTATTCTGGTGGCGGGTTTTTGCATCCTGTTCTTCCTGCACGGTCTGCTGGCACCGCTGCTGGTTGCCATCGTTCTGGCCTATTTGCTTGAGTGGCCTACGGTGCGCCTCGAGCGTATTGGCTGTTCCCGAACGTGGGCCACCACCATTGTGCTGGTGCTGTTTGTCGGCATTTTGCTGCTGATGGTGCTGTTTGTGGCGCCCGTCGCCTGGCAGCAGGGCATCAACCTGATTCGTGATATGCCGGGGATGCTCAACAAACTTTCCGATTTTGCCGCCACATTGCCGAAGCGTTATCCGGCGCTGGTGGATGCGGGCATTATTGACGCCATGGCCGAAAACGTTCGCAGTCGGCTTTCCGGCATGGGCGACCAGGTGGTGAAATTCTCGCTGGCGTCGTTGGTTGGGCTGCTGACATTGGCTATTTACCTGATTCTGGTGCCGCTGATGGTGTTCTTCCTGGTGAAGGACAAAGAGCAGATGCTGAATGCCGTGCGCCGTGTTCTGCCGCGCAACCGTGGTCTGGCCGGGCAAGTCTGGCTGGAGATGAACCAGCAAATCACCAACTATATTCGCGGCAAAGTGCTGGAGATGATTGTCGTGGGCGTGGCGACCTATATCGGCTTTATTATTTTCGGGCTGAATTACTCGCTGCTGCTGGCGGTGCTGGTTGGCTTCTCGGTGCTAATTCCTTACATCGGCGCGTTTGTGGTCACTATTCCGGTGATTTGCGTGGCGCTGTTCCAGTTTGGCCTGGGCACTGAGTTTTGGACGCTCTTTGGCGTGTATCTGATTATTCAGGCGCTGGACGGCAACCTGCTGGTGCCGGTGCTGTTCTCGGAGGCGGTGAATCTTCATCCGCTGGTGATTATTCTGTCAGTGGTGATTTTTGGCGGGCTGTGGGGATTCTGGGGCGTGTTCTTTGCAATCCCGCTGGCAACGCTGATTAAAGCCGTGGTTCACGCCTGGCCGGATGCTTCAGCGGTGGATGACGCGACGAGTCGGGAGTAACAGGAAGAAAAAAGCCGACTAAGATGTCGGCTTTTTTATCTGTTCTTTATCTGTACTTAGGCGTTTTCGGTCAGCCAGTTCACAACGATATCGTGGTGGTTGCTGGTTTTGAAATCGTCAAACACCTTTTCCACTTTACCGTCGCCGTCCAGCAGGAAGCTGATGCGGTGAATGCCGTCGTAGGTTTTACCCATAAAAGATTTCTCGCCCCACACGCCAAACTGATTGCAAACCTCGTGGTCTTCATCAGAAAGCAGGGTGAAGTTAAGCAGCTCTTTCTCGGCAAAACGGGAAAGTTTTTCCGGCTTGTCGGTGCTGATGCCCAGCACTTCCACGCCACGCTTTTTCAACTCATCCATGTTGTCGCGCAAACCACATGCCTGCACGGTGCAGCCTGGTGTCATCGCTTTTGGATAGAAATAAACCAGAACTCTCTGTCCCTGGAAGTCGGTTAAATTTACTTGTTCGCCGTCCTGATCGGGCAAGCTAAATTTCGGTGCAATATCACCGGCTTTCAGTGGGCTCATCACTACTCTCCGTCTTTAATCATCTTGCTGTGGGTTAACCACGTTAATAGTGCCTTCTGCTTTCAGTTCTGTACATAGGGCTTTAAACGCTTGCTCGATAATTGTCGCATCCTGTGAACCGGGGCTGTGGGCCGTGATCTGAATATACAGACGTGGCCCCACGCCGTTGTCAGCGGGCTGAGTGCGGGAAACAAGCTCGGCAATGTTCATTTGATGGGTATCAAACAGATGGGTAAATCGCTCAATCAGGTGCGGCGAGTCTGCCACTTCAACCTGCACCCAAACCGTGGCCGGCGTGGCCGGTCTTTCCTGCGCGGTTGTGCGTTTCATCACAATTAACAGATCGAGTTCGGCGCCCTTTAGCGGCAGAGTGGATTCGATCAGGGTTATCGCGTTCCAGGTGCCGGAAAGCAGCATGATAAAGGTGAACTCTTCACCCAGCATCGCCAGCCGGCTGTCTTCGATATTACAGCCGCAGCTGCTTACGTGACGTGTGATGGTATTGACGATACCCGGACGGTCCGCCCCCAGGGCTGTGATAACCAAATAATGGTGTGATGAGGGTGTCAAACGTGTTCTTCCTGTCAATCGGTGAGATTCACATTAGGAAAGCATAAAAAAAGTATGCTGCCAACCGCTTAGCGCCTTCTGGCGGCTTGCTTTTGCTATGGCACCAAACGTAACATTGGAGAACATGTTTGCACAGAGGGTGGCTAATGTTTACGGGAAGTGTTGTCGCGATAATTACGCCGATGGATGAGAAAGGTAATGTCTGCCGGTCCAGCCTGAAAAAACTGATTGATTACCATGTCGCCAGCGGAACATCGGCGATTGTCTCGGTAGGGACTACCGGCGAATCGGCTACCTTAAGCCACGACGAACACGTCGATGTAGTGAAGCTTACCGTGGAACTGGCGGACGGGCGTATCCCGATCATTGCCGGTACCGGGGCTAACGCCACTTCCGAAGCGATTTCCCTGACGCATCACCTGCAGGACAGCGGCATTGTGGGCTGCCTGACGGTCACCCCGTATTACAACCGTCCTACTCAGGAAGGTCTGTTCCAGCACTTTAAAGCGATTGCTGAAAGCACCCATCTGCCGCAGATGCTGTATAACGTGCCGTCGCGTACCGGCTGTGACATGCTGCCGGAAACCGTTGGCCGCCTGGCGAAAATCAAAAATATTATCGGTATCAAAGAAGCCACCGGGAACTTAAGCCGCGTAAACCAGATCAAAGAGCTGGTTGAAGATGACTTCATCCTGGTGAGCGGTGATGACGCCAGCTCGCTGGACTTCATTCAGCTTGGCGGCCACGGCGTGATTTCCGTGACGGCAAACGTAGCCGCGCGTGAAATGGCAGAAATGTGTAAACTTGCCACCTCAGGGCAATTTGCACAGGCTCGCGAAATTAACCAGCGTCTGATGCCGCTGCACCATAAATTGTTTGTAGAACCTAACCCTATCCCGGTGAAATGGGCCGCGAGGGAGTTGGGTCTTGTGGCAACCGACACCTTACGCCTGCCGATGACGCCGCTGACCGACGCCAGTCGCCCGGTGATTATCAGCGCGCTTAAGCATGCCGGTCTGCTGTAAAGCTTAGGGAGATTTGATGGCTTACTCAGTACAGAAGTCGACGGTGGCAAAAGTTGCTGTTGTTTCGCTCGCCATGCTGTTAGCGGCGTGCAGTTCCGATCAGCGTTACAAGCGTCAGGTTAGCGGCGATGAGTCCTACCTGGATGCGACCCCACTTGCGGAAATCCACTCTCCGGCCGGGATGATCCTGCCGATTCAGAATGGCGACTACAACATTCCGGTCACCAACGGCAGCGGTGCTGTAGGCAAGCAGCTGGATATTCGCCCGCCGGCGCAGGCGCTGGCATTGGTGAACGGGGCTCGTACTCAGTTCACCGGTGATACCGCCACGCTGCAGGTTGAAGCTAACAAGGCAAGCGGCCTTTGGCCTCAGGTGGTCAGTATCCTGCAAGCCGGGAACTACGCTATTGCCCAGCGCAACGATGCCAGCCAGACCCTGACAACCGACTGGGTTCAGTGGAACCGCGCTGACGAAGACGTCCAGTATCGTGGCCGCTACCAGATTAGCGTGCAGCCTCAGGGCTACCAGCAGTCAGTCGTTGTTAAGCTGCTGAACCTGGAGCAGGGCGGCAAGCCGGTGGCGGATGCTTCATCTCTGCAGCGTTATAGCGCGCAAATGCTGAACATCATCAGTGCCGGTCTCGATAAGTCTGAAACGACCCGCCAGAATGCGCTGGACAACCGCAGCTCAGCACAGCTTGACGTGCAGAGTGCCGCGGATGATACCGGGCTGCCAATGCTGGTCGTTCGTGCGCCGTTCAACGTCGTGTGGAACCGCCTGCCGGCCGCGCTTGAAAAAGTGGGCATGAAGGTCACCGATACAACCCGCTCTCAGGGCAATATCGCGGTAACCTACAAAGCGCTGTCTGACAGCAGCTGGAGTGATCTGGGGGCGAAAGATCCTGGGCTCACCAACGGCGACTATAAGCTGCAGGTTGGCGACCTCGATAACCGCAGCAGCCTGCAGTTCATCGATCCGAAAGGGCACCCGCTGACGCAGTCTCAGAACGATGCACTGGTCGCTGTCTTCCAGGCAGCATTCAGCAAGTAATACTCAAGGGCCGGTTAATTCCGGCCCTTGTTATTTAAGCCTTATGTATTAACCCACCTCGATTGCGCAAGCGATCGCTATACCTGGAGTAAGAAAGATGCAAAAGCAAGCTGAGTTGTATCGCGGCAAAGCGAAGACCGTTTACAGTACCGAAAATCCGGATCTGTTGGTGCTCGAATTCCGTAACGATACGTCAGCAGGTGACGGGGCGCGCATCGAGCAGTTCGACCGTAAAGGCATGGTAAACAACAAGTTTAACCATTTCATTATGGCCAAGCTGGAAGAAGCGGGTATCCCGACCCAGATGGAAGCGCTGCTTTCTGACAACGAAGTGCTGGTGAAGAAACTCGACATGGTGCCGGTAGAGTGCGTGATTCGTAACCGCGCCGCGGGTTCACTGGTGAAGCGCCTTGGTATTGAAGAAGGTATTGAGCTGAACCCGCCGCTGTTCGATCTGTTCCTGAAAAACGACGCCATGCATGACCCTATGGTCAATGAATCTTACTGCGAAACCTTTGGCTGGGTGAGCAAAGAGAATCTGGCCCGCATGCGTGAACTGAGCTACAAAGCTAACGACGTACTGAGCAAACTGTTTGATGACGCTGGCCTGATCCTCGTTGACTTCAAGCTGGAGTTTGGGCTGTTCAAAGGCGAAGTGGTGCTGGGTGACGAATTCTCCCCGGACGGCAGCCGCCTGTGGGACAAGCAAACGCTTGATAAAATGGACAAAGACCGTTTCCGCCAGAGTCTGGGTGGCCTGATTGAAGCGTACGAGGAAGTTGCTCACCGTCTCGGCGTTAAATTAGACTAACTACGCAATCGTTTACGTTGCGCAATGGGGTGCGTTTTTGCGCACCCTGTTTTTTCGCTGTCTGTTCTTATGGTAATCCTGCCGGTAACCACCTACGATCTATCCATTACATGTTGTGATTGTTAATGAGGACGAGCGTATGCGTTGGCAAGGACGTCGCGAAAGCGACAATGTAGAAGACAGGCGCAATGACGCCTCTGGCCCTGGAATGAGCATGGGCGGCGGCGGTTTTCGCATCCCACGCGGAAAAGGCGGGCTGGTGCTGCTGGTCGTGGTCATTGTGGCAAGCTATTACGGCGTCGATCTTACTTCCTTCCTGTCCGGCGAGCCGCAGGTTTCTCAGCAGTCTTCCCAGCAGCGCTCCATCAGCCCGAAAGACGACGAAGCCGCCAAATTTACCTCGGTCATTTTGGCGACAACCGAAGATACATGGGGTGAAATTTTCCAGAAGATGGGGCGTACCTACCAGCAGCCTAAGCTGGTGATGTACCGCGGGGCAACGCGCACCGGCTGTGGTACCGGCCAGTCCGTGATGGGGCCGTTCTATTGCCCGGCGGACAGCACCGTTTATATCGACCTCTCCTTCTACGATGATATGCGCAACAAACTTGGGGCGGGCGGCGACTTTGCCCAGGGCTACGTCATTGCTCACGAAGTGGGGCATCACGTGCAGAAGCTGTTGGGTATTGAACCGAAAGTGCGCCAGCTACAGCAGAATGCTTCTCAGGCCGAAGCTAATCGCCTGTCGGTAAAAATGGAACTTCAGGCCGACTGCTTCGCCGGCGTCTGGGGGAACAGCATGCAGAAACAGCAGGTGCTTGATTCAGGTGACCTGAAAGAAGCGCTCAATGCTGCTGAAGCCATTGGGGACGACCGCCTGCAGCAGCAAAGCCAGGGCCGAGTGGTGCCGGACAGTTTTACCCACGGCACTTCCGAGCAGCGCTATACCTGGTTCAAACGGGGTTTTGACAGCGGCGATCCGGCCCAGTGCAACACCTTCGGCAATACGCTCCGTTAATCGATGACCGCAGCAACTTTCATCGCGCCGATGCAGCAGGCAACGGCGCATATGTGGCAGACGGGCATCCGCCGGCTGATGGTGCTGGCCGGTGATAGTCTGTGGAGCAGCGAGCAGGTTGCAACGCTGTCGACTTCTTTACCCGGAGACTGGCTGTGGGTTGGCTCTTCCCCTGAGTTGCCTTTGCATTGCGCGCCCTCGGCAGTGCGCAGCATGCTTGGGCGTGAGTTTCAGCATGCCGTTTTTGATGCCAGGCGAGGCCTGGATGCCGCCGCCTTCGCTGCGCTTTCCGGGATGCTCAAAGCGGGCAGTTGGTTGCTGCTATTGACGCCTGAGTGGTCGCGCTGGGCTTCGCTTCCGGATGAAGATTCCGGCCGCTGGAGCGATGCGCCACAGGCGATTCCGACTCCCCATTTTGTTTCCCATCTTCAGCGCTGCATACGGCAAGATTCAGAAGCCGTGCTGTGGCAGCAGCATAAATCATTCACCCTGAATCCTTTTGCGCACCGCCCGGTCTGGCAGCCCGCCAGCGGTGCGCCGGAGCAAGAGCAGGCCGCTATCCTTGATAATTTGTCCGGGATGGCGCGCGGCGTGGCGGTAGTAACGGCGGCCAGAGGCCGGGGGAAATCTGCGCTGGCGGGCATGCTCGTTGACCGGACACCAGGTGCTTGTCTCGTGACAGCGCCCGCGAAGGCCGCCACCGACGTGCTGGCAAGCTATGCGGGCGAATCATTTCAGTTTATGGCCCCGGACGCGCTGGCCGCAGAGCGTGAATTCGCGGCATATGACTGGCTGATTGTGGACGAGGCCGCCGCTATTCCGACCCCGCTGCTACGCCAGCTAATGGAGCGTTTCCACCGCGTTTTACTGACCACGACGGTGCAGGGATACGAGGGAACCGGGCGCGGATTTTTACTGAAATTCTGTGCGGCATTTCCGTCCCTCAAGCTTTTCACGCTGAATACGCCGATCCGCTGGGCGCCGAACGATCCGCTGGAGCAGGTGATTGACAAGATCATGCTTTTTGATGAGCAGGATCTGGCGCAATTCCCGCAAGGCAATCCCGTTTTACAGGTTGTTGAGCAGGCAGACTGGCTTAGTAACCCTGAGCAATTAAAGCAGATGTATCGGCTGCTTTCGGGCGCACATTACCGTACCTCACCGCTCGACTGGCGGCGGATGCTTGATGCGCCCGGCCAGCATTTTATCGCGGCCATTATCAAAGAGCAGTGTGCAGGCGCTTTGTGGCTGGTTGAAGAAGGTGGACTTGATGCAACGCTAAGCCGTTGCGTGTGGGCCGGGTTCCGGCGCCCGAGAGGCAATCTGGTGGCACAATCGCTGGCGGCACATGGCGGAAGCCCATTGGCCGCTACGCTTCGCGGGCTGCGTATCAGCCGCATTGCGGTTCATCCTCTGCGTCAGCGCGAGCATATTGGTGCCAGCATGATTGAACATGCGCGGCAGGCGGTGAATCATCAATGTGATTATGTTTCGGTCAGCTTCGGCTATACCGATGAACTGTGGCGCTTCTGGCAACGCTGTGGTTTTGAGCTGGTGCGAATCGGAAGCCACAAAGAGGCCAGCAGCGGCTGCTACAGCGCTATGGCACTATTGCCTCTGACCCCCGAAGGCAGGTTGCTGGCAGAAAATGAGCGGCGGCGGCTACGGCGAGACTGGCCTTGGCAAAAAGACTGGCTGGAATTGTCTTTGCCTCTTACCGCGGATTGTCCAACAGAACTGTTGGCCGAAGACTGGGAAGAGTTATCCGGTTTTGCTTTCGCGCATCGTCCGCTGGAAGCCTGTCTGGGGGCGTTGAATCGCCTTTTGCTGGCGTCCGTTTTACCGCTGCATGCGCTTCGTGGGCGCCTGCAGCAACATGAAAGCAACGAGGCGCTCAGCCAGCGGCTGGGGCTTGCCGGCAAAAAAGCCCTGCTTGCACTGATGCGTGAGGAAGCCCAAAGTGCGTTGGAAAATCTCGATCGGGATCGTACGGCGGAGCTGCACCACGGCATTATGCAATTGCAAAAATTCCACTAACTTGTTCAATGAAACGGCATGGTCATCCCCATGCAGCGGCGTATAGTTGTCTCCATTAACCAGGAGAAAACCATGAAACATGACCATTTTGTTGTCCAGAGCCCCGCAACGCCAGCCAGCCAGCTGGTACTGCTGTTCCACGGCGTAGGCGACACGGCTAAAGCCATGGGCGAAATCGGGAGCTGGTTTGCACCAGAGTTTCCTGATGCTCTGGTGGTCAGTATTAGCGGGCCGAATCAAAGTGGCGCAGGCCGGGAGTGGTTTTCGGTGGCAGGCGTGACGGAAGAAAACCGTCAGCAGCGCGTGGATGCCGCGATGCCTGAGTTTATTGACGCCGTGCGTGACTGGCAGCGGCAAAGCGGCGTGCCGCCCACGGCGACGGCGCTGATTGGCTTCTCGCAGGGGGCTATTATGGCGCTGGAGAGCATTAAGGCTCAGCCGGGTCTTGCGGCTCGGGTCATTGCTTTTAGCGGGCGTTATGCGGAGCTGCCGCAGCAGGCCTCCACCAGCACCACAATCCATCTTATCCATGGCGACAACGACAAAGTGATCCACGCGACACACGCGGTGGATGCCGCCGAGAAGTTACTTAGCCTGGGCGGGGACGTGACGCTGGATTTGATTGACGATCTGGGGCATGCGATAGACGACCGCAGCATGAAGGCGGCGCTGGATCACCTGCGCTACACCGTGCCGAAGCACTATTTTGATGAGGCTTTGAGCGGCGGCGCGGCACCGAAAGATGATGATCTGATTGAGCTGCTGTAAATATCCGTCTCACTCCGGAATCGCCCGGAGTGAGACAGACTGCTATTTCTTCTTAGGCCAGTCGTCCTCGTCATCCCACTTATCGTTAAAGTCACGATGCGGCGGAAGCTCAGGCTTGTCTGCCATGTACTTCTTCGGATCGATTCGGTTCAGGTCTTTAATGACGTTAATAAAGATCCCCAGCAATAACACCAGGACGATAATCCACCAGTAATGCGATAGCCATTCCATGCTGATACCTCTTCAGTTGGCTGCCCGTCAGGCGACAAGCTGTTCCATAATGCGCTGATACATCCGGGCCAGCAGCTGCAGGTCGGCGGCGTTAACGCATTCATTGATTTTATGAATGGTGGCATTCACCGGCCCCAGCTCAACAACCTGAGCACCCATGCGGGCGATAAAGCGCCCGTCAGATGTACCGCCCGTGGTTAACAGCTGCGGTTTAATTTCATTATAGTGCTCAACGGCGTTCACTACCGCATCCACCAGCTTACCGCGTGACGTCAGGAACGGCAGGCCGGAAAGCCACCACTCGACGGTGTAGCGCAGTTCGTACTTATCCAGCAGGGCGACGACGCGCTGTTTGATGTCTTCATCGGTTAGCTCGGTGCTGAAGCGGAAGTTAAACTGCACAAACATATCGCCCGGAATAACGTTGTTGCTGCCGGTGCCGGCTTTAACGTTGGCAATCTGCATGCTGGTGGCCGGGAAGAACTCGTTGCCCTTATCCCACTCAATATCCGTCAGCTCTGCCAGCATTGGCGCTGCGCGATGTACCGGGTTATCTGCCAGATGCGGGTAGGCAACGTGGCCCTGGACGCCGTGAATGGTCAGGTTACAGGTCAGGGAGCCGCGACGGCCATTTTTCACCACGTCGCCAACGACTTCGGTACTGGACGGCTCGCCAACCAGGCAGTAGTCCAGACGCTCGCGGCGCGCCATCAGCGCTTCAACAACCTTCACGGTGCCGTTGGTTGCGCTGGCTTCTTCGTCGGAGGTAATCAGGAATGCCAGACGGCCTTTATGATTGGGGTGCTGGGCGACAAAACGTTCAGCCGCTACTACCATCGCCGCCAGCGAACCTTTCATGTCCGCCGCGCCACGACCAAACAGCATTCCGTCGCGAATCGTGGGCTCAAACGGCGGGTTAATCCAACGGTCGGCATCCCCTGATGGCACCACGTCGGTGTGCCCGGCAAACGCCAGCGTCTCACCCTGCCCACGCCAGGCCCAGAAGTTCTGGGTGTCGCCAAAATCCATGTGTTCAACGGTAAAACCAATCGCGCGCAGGCGCTCAATCAGCAGCGCCTGGCAACCGGCATCATCGGGGCTCAGGGAAGGACGACGAATAAGCTGTTGCGTCAGCTCAATAACCGGGCAGGACATAGGACTATACCTCGTTGATAAACTGCTGATAATGAGTTTCGTTGAAACCCAGCAGCATAGGCTGACCGGGCGCGCAGAGCAATGGGCGTTTGATGATTGCCGGCATCTCCAGCATCAGCGCCGCCGCGCTTTGTGCGTCATTGATGGATGCGCGATGGGCCTCATCCAGCTTGCGCCAGGTTGTGCCCCGCGTATTTAGCAGCGCTTCCCAACCAAGCTCAGAGATAAAACTGTTCAGCAGCGCGGCATCCAGCCCGTCAGCTCGATAGTCGTGAAACTGGTAATCCACGCCCTGAGCTTCTAAAAAGCGGCGCGCCTTTTTGATGGTGTCGCAATTTTTAATGCCGTACATGGTGATCATAGTGGCGGTCGGTTCCGTTTTAGTTTGCCATAGGGCAACCATTCTGCCGCAGGTGAGGGGAATTATCGAGCCGCGATTCAGTGCTAAACCGTTATTCTGCTAACGATATATTTGTGATGGCGCTCAATAGTTGACCGCTCAAAAAAGGTTCAACTGCAGGATATATCCGCGTATACTTGCGCCAACATCAAGAGAGGCGGTTATGATCGAGCACGAATTAGGGCAGTGGAAAGACTTCATCGAAGGTATGTTGCGCAAATAAGCGTTCCGGCATAAAAAGCAACGGCGCGATATTCTGGTACTGAATACTCTGCGAACATCAGCAAAAAGGCGACCTGAAAAGGCCGCCTTTTTTGTGGCTTATTGCCCGAGAGTTTAGTCGTGGTGCTCTTTGAGCGGGAAGCGTCTGCGCACCAGGACAAAGAACAGCGGCACAAAGAAGATGGCCAGCACGGTGGCGGAAATCATCCCGCCCATCACGCCGGTGCCTACCGCATGCTGGCTGCCGGAGCCTGCCCCGGTGCTGGTCGCCATCGGCAGAACCCCGAAAATAAACGCCAGGGACGTCATTAATATCGGGCGCAGTCGCTGGCGGCAGGCCTCAAGCGTGGCGGCAACCAGGTCCTGGCCTTTGGCGTTCAGGTCGTTGGCAAATTCGACGATTAAAATGGCATTTTTCGCCGAAAGGCCGATCACCGTTAGCAGCCCGACCTGGAAGTAAACGTCATTCTCAAGGCCTCGCATCCAGGTGGCGAGCAGGGCGCCAATCACCCCAAGCGGTACCACCAGCATGACGGAGAACGGCACGGACCAGCTCTCGTACAGCGCCGCAAGGCACAGGAATACGACCAGCAATGAAATGGCATACAGGGCAGGTGCCTGCGCGCCGGAGAGGCGTTCCTGGTAGGACATGCCCGTCCACTCGAGACCAAAGCCGTTCGGCAGCTTGCTGACCAGATCTTCCATAATGTCCATGGCGGTACCGGTACTTAACCCAGGTGCCGCTTCCCCGACAATTTCCAGCGCGGAATAGCCGTTGTATCGCTCCAGGCGAGGCGAGCCTGTTTCCCACCGGGAAGTGGCAAAGGCGGAGAACGGCACCATGCCGCCTGTTTTATTACGCACGTACCAGCTATTGATATCGTCCGGCAGCATGCGGTACTTGGCCGCAGCCTGGACATACACTTTCTTCACGCGCCCGCGATCCATAAAGTCATTCACATAGCTTGAGCCCCAGGCCGTTTGCAGGGTGTTGTTGATATCATCGATGGAGACGCCCAGCGCCTGAGCCTTACGCTGGTCGATATCGATTTGCAGCTGCGGGCTGTCGTCCAGGCCGTTGTGGCGCACTCGCGTGAGCTGCGGGTTATTGCCGGCCATTTCCAACAGCTGGTCACGCGCCTGCATGAGCGCATCGTGCCCCGCGCCGGCATGATCCTGCAGCTCCATATCAAAGCCTGCGGCGTTGCCCAAACCGTTAATCGCGGGCGGGCTGCTGGCAATGACGCGCGCTTCTTTGATCTTATTAAAGGCTTTGGTGGCCCGTTCAATGATGGCAAACGAACTGCCGTCGGCGCTGCGTTCGTCCCAGTCCTTCAGGCGAATAAACATGCGCGCCACGTTTTGCCCGTTCCCGCCCGGGCCTGCGCCAATGGTGGAGAACACCGACACGACGTTGTCTTTCTCTTTGGTGAGGTAATACTGCTCCACCTGCTGCACCACTTTGGTTGTCTGCTGCTGCGTTGCGCCGCTCGGAAGCTGTACTGACGTGGTGAACACGCCGCGGTCTTCCTGGGGCAGGAATGACGTCGGCAGTTTGAGGAACAGGAACACCATGCCGCCAAGCAGCAGGGCATAAATCAGCATCCAGCGTAGGCTACGGGAGAGGATTCTTGCCACGCCGTTTTCGTAGCGTTCGGCACTGCGGTTGAAGGTGCGGTTAAACCAGCCAAAGAAGCCTTTCTGGCCGTGATGCTCACCTTTATGCAGCGGCTTAAGAATGGTTGCACACAGGGCTGGGGTGAGGATCATCGCCACCAGCACCGAGAGCACCATGGCGGCGACGATAGTGACCGAGAACTGGCGGTAAATCGCCCCGGTTGTGCCGCCAAAGAACGCCATCGGCACGAACACGGCGGAGAGCACCATGGCGATGCCGACCAGCGCTCCCTGGATTTGGCCCATGGATTTGCGTGTCGCCTCCCGAGGGGAGAGGCCTTCCTCGCTCATAATTCGCTCGACGTTTTCTACCACCACGATGGCGTCATCCACCAGCAGGCCGATAGCCAGCACGGTGGCGAACATCGTCAGCGTGTTAATGCTGTAGCCGAAGACATACAGCACGGCAAAGGTGCCGAGCAGCACCACCGGTACGGCAATCGTCGGGATAAGCGTGGCGCGGAAGTTTTGCAGGAACAGGTACATCACCAGGAACACCAGCAGAATCGCTTCCAGCAGCGTTTTCACCACGTCGGTGATTGAGGCTTTTACGAACGGGGAGGTTTCGTAGG
This sequence comes from Cedecea sp. AS113, assembly GCF_037152415.1. Lineage (NCBI taxonomy): Bacteria > Pseudomonadati > Pseudomonadota > Gammaproteobacteria > Enterobacterales > Enterobacteriaceae > Cedecea > Cedecea sp. AS113. The sequence continues at coordinate 45,886 of NZ_JBBCMI010000007.1, read as the reverse complement.
CGATTTTAGCTTCCAGACCGTGTGGGAAAAACTGCGAAAGCTCTTCGATCTTGGCGCGGGCCAGCTTGTCGGTTTCCATTTCGTTGGCACCGGAAGCCAGCTTAATGCCAAGCCCGGAAGCGGGCTGCCCGTTGTAGGTGCTCAGGAAGTCATATTTCTCCGCCCCCATCTCAACGTCCGCCACATCCCCCAGCGTGACCAGCGAACCGTCCTGATTCACCCTCAGCGTAATGTCTTTGAACTGCTGCGGTGTTTGCAGGAGCGACTGGGCATTGATGGTGGCGTTCAGCGCCTGTTTGTCCAGCGACGGCGTGCCGCCAAGCTGGCCCACGGCAATTTGCGCATTCTGGGATTTGATGGCGGTGACCACGTCCTGGGTGGTCATCTGGTAGTTGATGAGCTTATTCGGGTCGAGCCAGATACGCATGGAATACTGCGAGCCGTAAGCATCGACGCTGCCGACGCCGTTCACGCGGCTCATCGGGTCCTGTACGTTACTGGCCACGTAGTCAGCGATGTCCTGCTTATCCATGCTGCCGTCGGTGGAAACAAAGGCCACCATCAGAATATTGGTGTCACCGGTCTTGTTCACCGTGACGCCCTGAGTCTGCACGTCCTGCGGCAGCTTTCTTACCGCAGACTGCAGCTGGTTTTGCACCTGCTGTACCGCAGAGTCCGGGTCCGTCCCGGCCTTAAAGCTCAGGGTAATGGTGGCCTGACCGGCGCTGCTGCTTTGGGACGACATGTACATCATGTTGTCCAGGCCGGTCATGCTTTGCTCTATCACCTGCGTGACGGTGTTTTCCAGGGTTTGCGCGGAAGCACCTGGATAGTTGGCGGTGATCCTTACGTTGGGTGGCGCAAGATCGGGATATTGTTCGACGGGCAGTGAAAAAATAGCCAGTGCCCCGGTCAGGCAAAGTAAAATTGCCAGCACCCAGGCAAAAATGGGGCGAGAAATGAAAAAATTCGCCATGCGGTCAGGACCCCTTAAAAGCTTCTAATTGTTATCAATAACCGCATCACTGTAGCTTTAACCGCTTAGTCAAACGTGGAGAAATCTAGGAGATAGTGTAAATATGCTTTGGAATTGGCAGGATTTGTAACCATACCGTTTATTGGGTCGTTTTAACCCCGGCTTTCCAAAAATAATACCGTGGCCGCGACGCGTGACCTTACCTGCAGCTTACGAAGCAGGTTACGGATATGCACTTTTACCGTCTCTTCTGAAATATGCAGCCCGCTGGCAATTTGCTTATTTGACAGCCCACGGGCCACCTCTGACAGCACGTCCAGCTCACGCTCAGTGAGAATAGCAAACGGATCGCTGCTCTGCCGCTCACTCCCACGGTTGGTCAGATACTCGCGTACCTGCTCGCTAAATGCTTTTTCACCCGTCAGGCAGCGGTGAATGTCCTGCAATAAAACCTCCGGATCGCTGTCTTTCAGCAGGTAACCATCGGCCCCGGCATCAATCAGCGTAAAGATATCGCTGCGGGCGTCGGACACGGTCAGGATAACCACGCGGGCGCTGATCCCGTCCCGGCGCAGGGCGTTGAGCGTATCGAGGCCGCTCAGGCCCTTCATGTTCAGGTCGAGCAGAATCAAATCCGGCGAAAGGCGATTCGCTAAACTGATGGCCTCCGCACCGCTGCTGGCTTCACCGACGACCGTAAACGTGCTGTCCAGCTCAAGCAACTGGCGCACTCCGCGCCGCATCAGCGGGTGATCGTCCACGATTAAAACCTGGTATACCGTTTTCTCAGACATTGCTAACTCCTGAATAAAGCTAATTATTGTTATGGCTCCCGGCGTCAGCCAGAGGCGCAGAGGTAAAGTGGACTTCTACTCGCGTTCCGCCCTCTGGCGGACGGGATATTGTCAGCAGGCCGCCAAGTCGGCCTGCGCGTTCGTGCATGATATTCAGCCCGTAGTGACCTTCCGGCTCTTCAAGGCTGGCAATCCCGTGCCCGTCGTCAAATACCGAAGCGAAATGCTCGCCGCCGCTTTCTGAGCGGCAAACCACCTCAATATGGCTCGCATTGGCGTGTTTAATCGCATTCAGTACCGCCTCCCGGATGATTTGCAGCAGGTGGATTTGCTGCGAAGCGTCCAGAACCTGAGTCGGCATGCTGCATTTCAGGCTAATGTCTGCCTGGGTTTGCTCGCGCAGCGGTTCAAGCAGCTCCTGCAGCGCGGCGGGTAAATCTGCCTGCTGCAGCGTCAGGCGGAAGGTGGTGAGCAGCTCGCGTAGCTGGCGATAGGCGTCGTTTAAGGCCTGTGAAAAATCCCCGACAATTCGCTGTGCGGGCAGGTTTTCCTCGGGCACCGCGCGCTTGAGCAGCGTCAGTTGGATACGAAGATATGAGAGCACCTGGGCCAGAGAGTCATGCAGCTCGCGGGCAATCGTAGCCCGTTCCTCCATTAACAGCAGTTGCTGGTAGTGTTTTTGTGCCTGATTAAAGTACACACCTCGCCCCAGCATGGTGGCCACGCTTTTCATCAGCTGTTGGGAAGGGGCTTTATCCGGTGACTGCCAGCGCAGCGTGCCAAAAGCGCTGTCCTGCTGAACCAGCGGCAGGGTATGCCATTTTTCGTCCGGGACCGGGGAGCCTTCCGTCAGCCGCCAGTTTTCACCCACCTGCATTTCCAGGGCGCTGACCGCCTCATGCTGGTGGATGATTTGCAGGATCTGCATGAAACAGTCGCGATTGATGGTGCTGACGTTCAGCGCCTGGGAGCAGCTGTACAGCACTTCGAGCATGCGGTTGGCTTCCTGCAGGCGCAGGGTCTTTTGCTCCACCTGCTGCTCTAAGGAACGATAAAGTTTTTGCAGCTCATCCGCCATGCGGATAAAAGCCTGTGCCAGGGCACCCAGCTCATTGGGCAGAGAGCGGTCAAGGTTCGGGAGGGTAAATTCGCCGCGCTCAATAGCTTTACTCGCTTCCACCATGGTATTGAGCGGCATGACCACCTGCTGGCGGATGCGGCGCAAAGTGAAGAATACCAGGGTAAAAATAGCGATAAAACCGACCACCGAAGCCGCGACAACCTGCATCATTTTTCGCTCGGCATAATGCTGCAGCGCCAGCACGAACAGGTCGATTTGTTCCACGTAGGCGGCAATGTTATAGCGGTACCAGTCGATGTCTTCGTTCTGAATATGCTGTTGCATTTGCTGCCAGGCCTGCTGCAGAGCGTTATAGCGGGCTTGCACCTCAGCAGGCACCCAAAACCGGTTAAGCTGCAGCAATGTTGGGGCGTTCAGCGACTGTTGAAACTGCTGTAAATGTGCCGGAATAGCCCTGGGGTTACTCTGAAGATCGTAGCCCAGACGGTAGCTCTGCATACGCAGCGAGCCCGCAATGTTCACCGCTTCTGCGTCTTTCAGGCTGCTGGCGAGCGTCAGCATTGCGATGCCGGTGGAAAGCAATGACAGCAAAACAATCGAAAAGAAAGCGCGGGCAAGGCTGGTGGAGACCGAGCGTTTGACTGTCACTGGGGAATAACCCTTTAAAGTATGCGGTGGAGCGAAACCTACCAGAATCTGCCTGAGACGCAAACGCCTGGCGGTGACTTTTTCGCCCCAGCGCGAAAAATGCAGCCGTATTTAACGCAAGCTTTGCGACAGCATAACGTCTGCCTTACATCTGCTGATTCCTCCTCGTCACGCCGAAACCGTGCACCTCTTTGATCCGACAACGGCATTTACCCCTTTATGGGGATGCTTTTGTAACCCCTCATCACATACCTTAAGTGCCGTAAAAACCGCAGAGAATACGCGGATAAAAAGAATAACGTTTCTACCCGGTGGCGACCTGGCCGGGCATTTTGAGCAAGGATCTGCCCAATGGCTAAACTGACCCGTCGTGGCCTGCTGACCGGGGGCTGGCACAGTTCTACTCCCGCTGTTCGCCCTCCATGGAGCGGCGATGAAAACCATTTTCTTCTGGACTGCACGCGCTGCGATAGCTGCGTGACCGCCTGTCAGAGCCGGGTGCTTCGCCGTGGCCAGGGCGGCTACCCCGAAATCGACTTTAGCCGGGGGGAGTGCACTTTCTGCTACGCGTGCGCGGACGCCTGCCCTCAGCGGCTTTTTGCCCCGCAATCAGCGCAACCTTGGGCACTGACTTTACAGCTCGGCGAAACCTGTCTGGCCTGGCATCAGGTGGAATGTCGCAGCTGCGAAGATGCCTGTGAACCGCAGGCCATCCGGTTCATCCCCACTCTGCAGGACGTTTCCCGTCCACAGATTTCTTTGTCTGCCTGTCACGGCTGCGGCGCTTGTGTTGCCGGGTGCCCAACGTCAGCCATCACCCTGAGGCCACAAAATGCACACTGACTGGCACGTATGCGGCCTGGTGGTTCAGGCCAGACCTGAACATGTTGCTGCCGTACGCAGCGCGATCAACTCGCTGCCCGGCAGCGAGGTTGCGGTTGACGATATCGACAGCGGCAAACTTGCGGTGGTTATTGAAGCCGCCGAAAGCAACACGCTGCTGGAACAAATTGAGCGGGCACGCAATATCTCCGGCGTGCTGGCGGTGTCGCTGGTTTATCACCAGCAGAATGAACAAGGTGAGGAAGCACCATGAAACTCAGTCGTCGTAGCTTTATGAAAGCGAATGCCGTTGCCGCAGCTGCCGCGGCGGCGGGCCTCAGCGCACCGGGCGTGGCTCGTGCGGTGGTCGGCAAACCCGATGCCATTAAATGGGACAAAGCGCCGTGCCGCTTCTGCGGTACCGGCTGCGGCGTGCTGGTGGGGACCCAAAACGGCCGCGTCGTCGCAAGCCAGGGCGACCCGGAAGCGCCGGTCAACCGAGGGCTGAATTGCATTAAGGGCTACTTCCTGCCAAAGATCATGTACGGAAAAGATCGTCTCACCCAGCCGCTGCTGCGCATGAAAGACGGGCAGTACCACAAAGAGGGCGAGTTCCAGCCGGTAAGCTGGGAAAAAGCCTTCGACGTGATGGAAGATAAATTCAAGAACGCCCTGAAAGAGAAAGGCCCGGACGGTATCGGCATGTTTGGCTCCGGGCAGTGGACGGTGTGGGAAGGCTACGCCGCCGCGAAGCTGTTCAAGGCAGGCTTCCGTTCGAACAACATCGATCCGAACGCGCGTCACTGCATGGCGTCTGCCGTCGTGGGCTTTATGCGCACCTTCGGCATGGATGAGCCGATGGGCTGCTATGACGATATTGAGCAGGCGGACGCCTTTGTGCTTTGGGGCTCCAACATGGCAGAGATGCATCCGGTGCTCTGGTCACGCATCGCTAACCGCCGCCTGACCGATGAAAACGTCAAGGTTGCCGTGCTTTCGACCTTCCAGCACCGCAGCTTCGAGCTGGCGGACAACGGTATGGTCTTCACGCCGCAAAGCGATCTGGCGATCCTGAACTACATCGCCAACCACATCATTCAGAACAACGCGGTGAACGAGTCGTTCTTTAAGCAGCACGTTAACCTGCGCTGTGGCGTGACGGATATTGGCTATGGGCTGCGCCCGACGCACCCGCTGGAAAAGGCCGCGAAGAATCCGGGATCTGACGCTTCCGAGCCGATGAGCTTCGACGAATACAAAACGTTTGTCGCCGAGTACACGCTGGAGAAAACCGCTGCAATGAGCGGGGTGCCGAAAGACCAGCTTGAAGCGCTCGCGAAGCTCTACGCTGACCCGAATAAGAAAGTGATTTCCTACTGGACGATGGGCTTTAACCAGCACGTGCGCGGCGTCTGGGCGAATAACCTGGTTTACAACCTGCATCTTCTGACCGGGAAAATCTCTCAGCCAGGCTGCGGGCCATTCTCGCTGACGGGGCAGCCGTCCGCCTGCGGCACCGCGCGTGAAGTGGGCACTTTTGCACACCGCTTACCGGCAGACATGGTCGTCACCAACGAAAAGCACCGGGAGATCGTCGAAAAAACCTGGCAGCTGCCCGCCGGCACCATTCCAGCCAAAGTGGGTTTGCACGCAGTGGCGCAGGACAGGGCGCTGAAAGACGGCAAGCTCAACGTGTACTGGGTGATGTGCAACAACAACATGCAGGCCGGGCCGAATATCACCGAAGAGCGTATGCCGGGCTGGCGCGATCCGCGTAATTTCATCATCGTCTCCGATCCTTATCCGACCATCAGCGCGTTAACGGCGGACCTGATCCTGCCGACGGCAATGTGGGTTGAGAAAGAGGGCGCCTACGGTAACGCCGAGCGCCGTACGCAGTTCTGGCGTCAGCAGGTGAGCGCGCCGGGCGAGGCGAAGTCCGATCTCTGGCAACTTGTGACCTTCGCAAAACGCTTCAAGGTCGAGGATGTCTGGCCTGCTGAGCTTCTCGAGAAAAAACCAGAATACCGGGACAAAACCCTGTTCGACGTGCTGTTTGCCAGCGATGCGGTCCGCAAGTTCCCGGTGACCGAACTGGCAGCAGAGCAGCTAAACGACGAATCCCGCGAGCTGGGCTTCTACCTGCAAAAAGGCCTGTTTGAGGAATACGCCAGCTTTGGCCGCGGGCACGGGCACGATCTGGCCCCGTTTGACGAGTATCACAAAGCCCGGGGCTTACGCTGGCCGGTGGTCGACGGGAAAGAAACCCAGTGGCGCTACAGCGAGGGCCACGATCCGTACGTTAAGGCCGGGGAAGGCTTCAAGTTCTACGGTAAACCGGACGGGAAAGCGGTGATCTTCGCGCTGCCGTTCGAGCCGGCGGCAGAAGCCCCGGACCAGGAGTACGACCTGTGGCTATCTACCGGGCGTGTGCTCGAGCACTGGCATACCGGCAGCATGACGCGCCGCGTGCCGGAGCTGCATCGTGCCTTCCCCGAGGCCGTCACGTTTGTGCATCCGCTGGATGCCCAGGCGCGCGGTCTGCGCCGTGGCGACAAAGTGAAGGTGATTTCTCGCCGTGGTGAAGTGGTTTCCATCGTCGAAACCCGTGGCCGCAATAAGCCGCCCCGAGGCCTGGTCTACATGCCGTTCTTCGACGCCGCGCAGCTTGTGAATAACCTGACGCTCGACGCCACCGACCCGCTCTCCAAAGAGGCGGATTTCAAGAAGTGCGCCGTAAAGCTGGCGAAGGTGTAACGCGCAATGCCCTTCGGTCGCGGCATCGCTAAGTATCCGGAGGGTGTTTTCAGAATAACAATTCGATGGAGCCTGGGAGCTAAATCATGAATAACCAAGGCCTGATGAAGGCGTTGTTTCAATGGGGAGCGGCATTCACTCTGGTTGTCAGCGGTGCGCTTTGGGCGGCAACTGGCGTGGATCTTAAGCAATCGCCTGAAGTGTCCGGCACCCCGGAAGGGGCTGTGCTGATGCCAAAGCAGCAGCAGCGGATGGCGCTGAACTACGTTAACCAGCCGCCGATGATCCCGCATAGCGTGGACGGCTACCAGGTCACGACGACCAGTAACCGCTGCCTGCAGTGCCACGGTGTTGAAAGTTACCGCACCACGGGAGCTCCGCGCGTCAGCCCAACGCACTTTATGGATAGCGACGGCAAGGTGCTTTCGAACGTGGCGCCTCGCCGCTATTTCTGCCTGCAATGCCACGTGCCCCAGGCGGATGTTGCCCCGATTGTTGAAAATACCTTCGAGCCATCCAAAGGGTTTGGGAAATAAGTTATGGATAAATCAACTCGTCAACCCGGCATCATTAAACGCGTGTGGCAGTGGTGGCGCAGGCCGAGCCGGTTAGCGCTAGGCACGTTGCTGCTGATTGGCTTTGCTGCCGGGATAATTTTTTGGGGCGGTTTCAACACCGGGATGGAAATGTCCAACCGCGAAGAGTTCTGCATCGGCTGCCATGAAATGCGCAATAACGTGTATGAGGAATACATGGGCACGGTGCATTACAACAACCGCAGTGGCGTGCGTGCGACTTGCCCGGATTGCCATGTGCCGCACGAATGGGTGCCGAAAATGATCCGTAAAATTCAGGCCAGCAAGGAGCTGTACGCCAAGGCCTTTGGGCTGATAGACACGCCGCAGAAGTTTGACGATCACCGCCTGGCGATGGCGCAAAACGAGTGGCGGCGGATGAAAAACAATAACTCCCAGGAGTGTCGAAACTGCCATAACTTCGACTATATGGATTTCACCGCGCAGAAAACCGTGGCGGCCAAAATGCACGATGAGGCGATCAAAGACGGAAAAACCTGTATTGATTGCCATAAAGGCATAGCGCATAAGCTGCCGGATATGCGAGAGGTTGAGGCGGGGTTTTGATTAATATTCTGGATTTCTTATTTCTGTAAGCCAGGCATATTTCCGTTCACCCGTAGATCGATTCCCCATGTACGCTCAGAGCACGGTGAACGTGTCAGGGGGCATTACGCCATGCCCCCTGACAACCCCCGGCGCCCGGCGAGCTCATCGCCGCTGAAGCGGTAAACCCACCGGCTATCACCCAAACATTCGGGGTCGTTCGCGATTCGTTCCCGACGATCGCTCTCTTTCGCTGTTCCCGACAGCTCAACCCCGCCTGAGTTGGGTCATAGCCGGGGGCGCTGAGAGCCGGGAACAAGGGCGTGGCTGTGAGACTTGCAGCTATCCAAACGTTCAGAGTGGCTGCGGGTTTAAAGCGAGGCACGGTTCCGGCTTAAATCGCCTCCGTTTTCTCTCCGACTGGCCAGGGGCCGGCCGTCGGGAACGGCCGGAGGCTGAGAGCGTCGGGAACACATCTCAGCCGACCCAGGACTGGGAGATAAAACGGAGGTTTGCCGCTTCAGCGGTCGATTTATTTGGCCGGGAGTCCGGGTTCTTAGGGGAGTGACGGTGACTCCCCTAAGACGTTCACCTATGCCGGGTTACATATAAAAAAGGGCTGGAAGTGAACGGAGCTACTATCTGGTTAACATAAATAAAATCACCCCCAAAAAACACACCCAACAAACAAACCTAACGCCACGCGACAATGCTCACAGAACGGCATATGATTGTCAGCTCCCTTACCGCCTTGTGGAGACCGTATGTCGTTACGTATCGAAGTCATCAAAGATAAAGTCCTGTCTGATAACTACTTCATCCTGCGCAATATTACCTATGACCTGTCTCGTAACGGGGCCGAAAGCGTGCGTCATAAGCGCGAAGTTTATGACCGGGGCAACGGGGCGACCATTCTGCTTTATAACCGCGAAAAGAAAAGTGTGGTGCTAACACGCCAGTTCCGCGTCGCGACCTGGGTTAACGGGAATGAAGACGGCATGCTGATAGAAGCCTGTGCTGGGCTGCTGGATGCCGACGAGCCGGAAGTCTGCGCCCGCAAAGAGGCGATGGAAGAAACGGGCTTTCAGGTAGGAGAGGTTGAGAAAGTCTTTGAGTTGTATATGTCTCCCGGCGGCGTGACCGAAATCGTCTATTTCTATCTGGCAGAATACAGTGATTCTCAGCGAGAAGGCGCCGGCGGCGGCGTGGAAGATGAAGATATCGACGTGCTGGAAATCCCGTTTAGCCAGGCAATGGCGATGGTGAAGAATGGGGACATTCGCGACGGGAAGACAGTGATACTGCTTCAACAGCTACAGTTGCGCAATATTATGGGGTAAAACTCCATAAAATCATGTTATTGCGATTTTTAATATTGATATAAAGCTATCCGACAAATCCGATTGAGCAGGCTGTCTCGTGGGCCGAAGATACGTCGCACCATCGTACGTTTTTCACGCTTCGCTTTTTAGGGCAGCCTTCAATGTTCTATCGGACATCCTCCTTGCTTATGCTTGCATTGCTGGTAGCCAATGCTGCATTTGCCGCGCCAGCGCAAAAGCAGTTTTCCGACTGGCAGGTGACCTGCAATAACCAGAACTTTTGCAGCACCCGTAATACCGGACTGCATCAGGGGTTGGTGATGACGATTACCCGGGGTGCCGGGGCTCGCACTGACGCCAGTTTGCGCATCGACCTGGGGAATATGGAGAGTGCGGACGTTACAGTCTCGCCTGTAGCACCGAGGCTGCGGTTTGACGACGCGCCGCTTGCTATCCAGCCCAGCGAGTGGAAAGTGTCGCCTCATCATTTGATGACCAATAATCCGGAGGCGATCAACGGTCTGCTAGACGCTGTTATGAACGGCGATAAAATTACCCTTGCCGACGGCAGGGGCATCATTTCACTCAGCGGGCTCAAAGCGGCGCTACTCTTTATCGACAGCCAGCAAAAGCGTATCGGCAGCGAAACCGCATGGATTAAAAAAGGCGACGGACCTCCGCTCAGCGTGCCTCCGGCTCCACCGCTCAAAGAAGTGGCTGCAGCTACGGCACCAACAACGCCACTTTCACACGATGAACTGAACGACCTGTTGGATTACGGCACATGGCGGATGAATAACAGCCAGTGCTCGCTCGATCCGCAGCGCCGGGAAGTGCGCGTTTTTCCTCTGACTGACGATAAAGCCTTGATGCTTACCAGCTGTGAAGCAGGTGCCTATAACGTGGTTTATCTGGCCTGGGTCATCTCCCGGCAAAAGCCGTTTGTCGCCAGGACGATTCACCTGCGGTTGCCCTTCGTACCGGCCGACGGGAGTTCAGAGCTGGAGCTGATGAACGTGGGATTTGATGAGCACAACAAAGAGTTAACGACTTTGGCGAAAGGGCGCGGGCCCGGCGATTGCGGCGTGGCCACGCGCTGGCGCTTTGACGGGCAGCGTTTCCGGCTTGTGCGTTATGGCGCTGAATCTGCCTGTGATAGCTGGCATAAAGCGGGCGGCTGGCCGACGCTGTGGGTCACCAAATAGGGTGGATTCATGGAATAAGAAGAACCCTCTCCCCATGAGGAGAGGGCTGGCAGTGTAGGCTATTTCTTGCCGAGTGATTTTTTCGCTACGGCTACGATGTTTTCTACCGTAAAGCCAAAGAACGGGAACAGCTTCCCGGCAGGCGCGGATTCGCCAAAGGTTGTCATACCCACAATCCCGCCTTTGAGACCGACGTATTTATACCAGTAGTCGGCTATACCCGCCTCAACTGCCACACGAGCGCGAACCGCATAAGGCAGGACGGACTCCTGATACGCCTCATCCTGAGCATCAAACACGTCGGTGGACGGCATAGACACGACGCGAACCTTATGCCCTTCTTTGCTCAATGCTGCCGCGGCCTCGACGGTGATTTCAATCTCAGAGCCTGTGGCAATCAGGATGAGGTCTGGTTTGCCGTCGCTGTCCTTCAGAATATAACCCCCTAGGCCGATCGCTTTCAGTTGCTCGGGCGTACGGTCCATCTGGGCCAGATTCTGGCGAGACAGGATCAGCGCAGTTGGGCCGGTCTGGCGCTCAAGTGCGGATTTCCAGGCCACGGCGGCCTCAACCTGATCGCAAGGCCGCCAGGTGCTGAAGTTGGGCGTCAGGCGCAGGCTGGCTAACTGCTCGACGGCCTGGTGTGTCGGGCCATCTTCCCCAAGGCCGATGGAATCATGGGTATAAACCATGATCTGCCGGGCTTTCATCAGCGCCGCCATACGTGCCGCGTTACGGGCGTACTCCACAAACATCAGGAAAGTGGCGGTGTAAGGGATAAAGCCGCCGTGCAGGGCGATGCCGTTGGCAATGGCGGTCATACCGAATTCGCGTACGCCGTAGTGGATATAATTCCCGGCGGTGTCCTCTTTAATCGACCTCGAGCCTTTCCAGATGGTCAGGTTACTCGGGGCCAGGTCGGCGGAGCCGCCAAGCAGTTCCGGCAGCGACGGACCAAAGGCGTTAAGGGTATTCTGCGAAGCTTTGCGGGTGGCGATTTTGTCCGGGTTCGCCTGCAGTTGTTCAATGTAGCTTTGGGCTGTTTTCTGCCAGTTATCCGGCAGTTTACCTTCGGTACGGCGTTTAAATTCGGCGCTCAGGGTAGGGTGAGCCTTTGCGTAAGCGGCAAACTTCTCTTTCCAGGCGGCCTCCGCTTTTTCGCCTGCCTCTTTGGCGTCCCAGGCGTGATAGACCTCTTTTGGGATCTCAAACGGCGGGTATTTCCAGCCGAGCTGCTTGCGCGCCAGGGCGACTTCTTCTTCACCCAGCGGTGCGCCGTGAGCCTCTTCTTTGCCCGCTTTGTTTGGCGAACCAAAACCGATCACGGTGCGGCAGATGATGAGGGACGGTTTGTCCTTCACGCTCTGGGCTTCTTTGATGGCTTTTTTCAGCGCTGCCGGATCGTGGCCGTCAATCTCATGGATCACGTGCCAGTGATAGGCCTCGAAGCGTTTGGCCGTGTCGTCGGTAAACCAGCCATCGGTTTCCCCGTCGATGGAAATCCCGTTATGGTCATAGAAGCCGATCAGCTTGCCTAAACCCAGCGTCCCGGCAAGGGAAGATACCTCATGGGAAATGCCCTCCATCAGGCAGCCGTCGCCCATGAACACATAGGTGTAGTGGTCAACGATGTCATGGCCCGGCTGGTTAAACTGCGCGGCCAGCGTGCGCTCGGCAATCGCCATCCCCACGGCGTTGGCTAACCCCTGGCCCAGCGGGCCGGTGGTGGTTTCCACGCCGGGGGTATAGCCCACTTCCGGGTGGCCGGGCGTTTTGGAGTGAAGCTGGCGGAAGTTTTTCAACTCCTCCAGCGGCAGGTCATAGCCGCTCAGGTGCAGCAGGCTGTAAAGCAGCATCGACGCATGGCCGTTCGACAGCACGAAGCGGTCGCGGTTGGCCCAGTGCGGGTTAGACGGGTTATGGCTGAGGAAATCATTCCACAGCACCTCGGCGATATCGGCCATGCCCATGGGCGCTCCGGGGTGGCCGGAATTGGCTTTCTGGACCGCATCCATACTGAGGGCGCGAATGGCGTTGGCAAGCTCTTTACGTGATGACATGTTTCACTCCAGGTCTTGTTAAAGTTTGGCGGCGAGCAGGTCTTCCAGTTTGCGTTGATCTATGGCGAACAGGCGGATCCCTTCGGCCAGTTTTTCCACGGCCATAGCATCCTGGCTATGTTCCCAACGGAATTCCGCTTCGCTCATGGGGGCCGGACGGCGGAAGCCCTGTGAGAATGGGATCAGTTTACGGATAACTTCTTCTTCACTGTCCTGCAGCTGCTGCAGCAGGTTAGGGGCGATGGTCAGCCGGTCGCAGCCCGCCAGGGCGAGGATTTGTTCCTTACGACGGAAGCTGGCGCCCATGACGATGGTTTCATAGTTATGTTGCTTGAAGTAGTCGTAGATATTGCGCACGGATTTCACGCCCGGATCTTCTTCAACGATATACGGATCCATCGGTTTACGCGCCTGATACCAGTCGTAAATACGGCCCACGAACGGGGAAATCAGGAAAACGCCCGCTTCCGCACAGGCACGCGCCTGAGCAAAAGAGAACAGCAGTGTCAGGTTGCAGTTGATGCCTTCTTTTTGCAGCTCTTCCGCCGCGCGGATGCCTTCCCATGTCGACGCCAGCTTGATGAGAATGCGGGATTTATCGATCCCCTGTTCGGCGTACAGGTCCACCAGGCGACGAGCCTTGCTGATGCTCTTTTCTTTGTCGTAGGAGAGGCGGGCATCCACTTCGGTAGACACGCGACCTGGAATGCTTTTCAGAATTTCCGCACCGACATTGACCGCCAGTTTGTCACTGGCTTCGGCCACAATGTGTTCCCTGCTGCCGCCGTGCTGTTTGCCGTAGGCCAGGGCATCATCAATCAGCGGCTGATATTGCTCAAGCCCCGCGGCTTTTAACAACAATGAAGGGTTGGTGGTGGCGTCTTCAGGCTGGTAGTGGCGAATAGAGTCGATATCACCGCTGTCTGCAACCACGGTGGTGTACTGTTTAATGCTGTCTAACTGATTCATTACTATCTCCTTGAAAAAGCAACGTCTTACCTGAGCGTTCCGTGTCGCTCGCCGTGAAAACTTACGCTTTGCATAACCCAAAAGCATAGCAGATGGGGGCGATGACGGGGCAGCCGCTAACATCGGTTCTATAGTTAGCTAACAATAATCACGCCTAATCTTAATAGTATGGCTACCTTCAAAGTTTGCGAAACGTGCCCGCGTGATACTAGGCGGCTGACGTAACAATAAAGAAGACCCAAAAAGGAACGATGCAATGGATGAACAACTGAAGCAAAGTGCCCTCGATTTCCATGAGTTTCCAATTCCGGGGAAAATTCAGGTTTCTCCGACCAAACCCCTTGCTACCCAGCGTGACCTGGCGCTGGCATATTCGCCGGGCGTAGCGGCACCTTGCCTTGAAATTGAAAAGGACCCGCTCGCCGCCTACAAATACACCGCGCGTGGCAACCTTGTGGGCGTGGTTTCTAACGGTACCGCGGTGCTCGGGCTAGGCAATATCGGCGCGCTGGCAGGCAAGCCGGTCATGGAAGGTAAGGGCGTCCTGTTTAAAAAATTCGCCGGTATCGACGTCTTCGATATCGAAATTGATGAGATGGATCCGGACAAGCTTATCGACGTGGTGGCCGCGCTGGAACCCACTTTCGGCGGCATTAACCTGGAAGATATCAAGGCACCGGAGTGTTTCTACATAGAGCAGAAGCTGCGCGAGCGCATGAACATTCCGGTGTTCCACGACGACCAGCACGGCACCGCGATTATTTGTACCGCCGCAGTGCTGAACGGCCTGCGCGTGGTTGAAAAGAACATTACCGATGTACGGCTGGTGGTTTCCGGCGCGGGGGCTTCGGCAATCGCCTGTATGAACCTGCTGGTCGCGCTGGGAATGCAAAAACACAACATCGTGGTTTGCGACTCGAAGGGCGTTATTTATAAAGGCCGCGAAGAGAACATGGCCGAAACCAAAGCCGCCTATGCCGTAGAAGACAGCGGCAAGCGGACGCTGGACGACGTGATTGAAGGCGCGGACATCTTCCTCGGCTGCTCCGGCCCGAAAGTGCTGACCCAGGAAATGGTGAAGAAAATGGGCAAAGCGCCGCTGATTCTGGCGCTGGCTAACCCTGAGCCTGAAATTCTGCCGCCGCTGGCGAAAGAGGTGCGTCCGGAAGCCATTATCTGTACCGGCCGTTCGGACTACCCGAACCAGGTGAACAACGTGCTGTGCTTCCCGTTCATCTTCCGTGGCGCGCTGGACGTGGGCGCCACGGCAATTAACGAAGAGATGAAGCTGGCTGCGGTACATGCGATAGCCGAGTTGGCTCACGCTGAACAAAGCGACGTGGTGGCCTCCGCCTACGGCGAGCAGGAACTGACGTTCGGCCCGGAATACATCATTCCTAAGCCATTTGACCCGCGCCTGATCGTGAAAATTGCCCCGGCGGTAGCCAAAGCAGCGATGGACTCCGGCGTGGCCACGCGCCCGATTCAGGATTTCAATGCTTACAGCGAGAAGCTGGAAGAGTTTGTCTACAAAACCAACCTGTTTATGAAGCCGATCTTCTCCCAGGCGCGCAAAGAGCCGAAGCGTGTGGTGTTAAGCGAAGGGGAAGAAGCGCGCGTGCTGCATGCCACACAGGAGTTGATCACTTTGGGGCTGGCGAAGCCTATCCTGATTGGTCGCCCAAGCGTTATCGAAATGCGTATCAAAAAGCTGGGCCTGCAAATTCAGCCGGGCAAAGATTTTGAGATCGTGAATAACGAATCGGATCCGCGTTTCAAAGAGTACTGGCACGAGTACTACAACATCATGAAGCGCCGTGGGATCACTCAGGAGCAGGCGCAGCGGGCGGTGATCAGCAACACGACTGTAATCGGGGCGATCATGGTGCATCGTGGTGAAGCGGATGCGCTGATATGCGGGACAATCGGCGAATATCACGAGCACTTTGACGTGGTAGAGAAGCTGTTTGGCTACCGCGAAGGCGTGAAGGCTGCCGGGGCGATGAACGCTCTGCTGCTGCCGAGCGGCAACACCTTTATCGCGGATACCTATGTGAACGATGACCCTACTCCGGAAGAACTGACGGAAATCACGCTGCTGGCGGCGGAAACGGTGCGCCGCTTTGGCATTGAGCCGAAAGTCGCGCTGCTTTCCCACTCCAACTACGGTTCTTCCAACAGCAAAGCCGCCTGCAAAATGCGCAAAACGCTGGATCTGGTGCGTGAGCGTGCGCCTGACCTGGAAATTGACGGGGAGATGCACGGAGACGCCGCGCTGGTTGAAAGTATTCGCCATGAGCGTATGCCGGACAGCCCGCTGAAAGGCTCTGCCAACATCCTTATCATGCCGAACGTTGAGGCGGCGCGTATTAGCTACAACCTGCTGCGCGTGTCGAGTTCTGAAGGGGTGACCGTTGGACCGGTCCTGATGGGCGTGGCGAAGCCGGTTCACGTGTTGACGCCGATTGCTTCGGTGCGCCGCATTGTGAATATGGTGGCGCTGGCGGTTGTGGAGGCGCAAACCGCACCGCTGTGATTGAACTCCCCCTCGCCCTCTCTCCGGAGGGGCGAGGGGGAAAACCGAGTAAAGCGGATAATAGAGTCATCTTTCCCCAAAGGGATATGGAGGACAGCGAGCACTAAAAATCCCCTCTCCCTTTTAGGGAGAGGGTGAGGGCAAAAACGCGAAAGCTACACCCACTCCTTCACTGGCAGGAAATCACGATACAGCGCAGCCTCCGGGCTGCCTTCTTCGGGCTGATAGTCATACTCCCAGCGCACCAGCGGCGGCATCGACATTAAAATCGATTCGGTGCGCCCGCCGGTTTGCAGGCCAAACAGCGTGCCGCGATCCCACACCAGGTTGAACTCAACGTAGCGCCCACGGCGATAGAGCTGGAAGTCACGCTCGCGTTCGCCGAAGGGATGATCCTTGCGGCGTTCAACAATCGGCAGATAAGCGTCCAGGAATCCTTGTCCGACGGCCTGAATAAAGCGGAAGCCGTAGTCAAAGTCTGGCTTGTTCAGATCGTCGAAAAACAGCCCGCCGATGCCGCGCTGCTCGTTGCGGTGTCTGATAAAGAAGTAGTCATCGCACCACTTTTTATAACGCGGGAAAACGTCGTCACCAAACGGCTGACACAGGTCACGCGCCGTGCGGTGCCAGTGCACCGCATCTTCTTCGAAGCCGTAGTAAGGCGTTAAGTCGAAGCCGCCGCCAAACCACCAGACCGGATCGGCGCCAGGTTTTTCGGCAATAAAGAAACGCACGTTGGCGTGGCTGGTCGGCACATAAGGGTTGTTCGGGTGTACCACCAGCGAAACGCCCATGGCCTGAAAGCTTCTGCCCGCCAGTTCCGGGCGGTGGGCCGTGGCAGACGCCGGCATGGCGTCGCCGTGAACGTGAGAAAAGTTCACGCCAGCCTGTTCGAACACCGCGCCGCCGCGCAAAACTCGACTGCGCCCGCCGCCGCCACCTTCTCGCTGCCAGTTGTCTTCCTGGAAGACGGCGCCATCAAGGGCGGAAAGCTGCTGGCATATCGTATCCTGCAGGGAGAGCAGGAACTGTTTTACGGCGTGGATATCGGGCTCAGTCATAAAAATTAACGCTTCTTACCGTGGACTTTATGGTTATCAAACCAGTTGAAATAGCTCATCACGCCGGAGGCGATGGCGGTGGCAATCTTCTGGCGGAAGGCGGTGGTGCCGAGCAACTTTTCTTCGCCCGGGTTGGTGATGAACGAGGTTTCAACCAGCACGGACGGAATGGACGGCGACTTCAGAACGACGAAGGCTGCCTGTTCCGTGTTGCGGCTGTGCAGCTTATGCACCGGCTTTATCTGTTTCAGAATATGCGAGCCGAGCGTCAGGCTGTTTTTAATCGTGTCGGTCTGCACCAGGTCAAACAGCACCTGCTGCAGGTAGTGATCTTTGTCTTTCACTTTGCTACCCGCTACGTCATCCGCGGCGTTCTCTCTGTCTGAAAGATATTTCGCCATAGCGCTACTTGCGCCTCGGTTAGACAGGGCGAATACGGAGGCACCTGCGGCGGTTGGACTGGTGAAGCCATCCGCGTGGATCGACATAAACAGATCTGCGCCGTGCTGGTGGGCGATTTCAACGCGATCGTACAGCGGAATAAATTCGTCCGTGGTGCGAGTCAGCCTGGCATCGATCCCGTTGCTGCGCAGGATGCTGCGCACGTTTTTGGCAATGGCCAGCACCACGTGTTTTTCTTTCGAGCCGTTGTGGCCGATGGCGCCGGTATCAATCCCACCGTGGCCCGGGTCGAGCATAACAATGCGTTTTGCCCCGGATTTTTTGGCCACTTTACTGTGGGAATTGGTGGTTTTCAGCGATTTGGCTTCTTCCTTTGCCAGCGCTTGGTTCATACCGGTTAGCGTCAACGCTGCTAAACCTGTGAGCAGGATCTGGCGGCGCGTCGTAAGTTGCGTTAGCGATTTAATTTTGCTCATGCGGATGAATTATTTATCTTATGGAGTCCAGATGGGAAGTTATAACGTATCGGCTTCATGCAAACGACACTCTGGCGTCAGAAATGTATATCCATTCGTTTCATTTCATGACTGGTCGGAGATTATGCCATTTTTTTCGCGCTTTTGCGGCAGTTATTGGCTTAACGGACGGTTAACGCCATAATCAACCTTTTACGGCTTAAGGTGGCTAATACCATGGAAATTCGCGTTTTTCGCCAGGAAGATTTCGAAGAGGTCATTACCCTTTGGGAGCGCTGCGATTTACTGCGCCCATGGAATGACCCGGAAATGGACATTGAACGTAAGCTGCATCACGATGCGGACCTGTTTTTAGTCGCTGAGGTGGGTGGCGAGATCGTCGGTTCGTTGATGGGCGGGTATGACGGCCATCGGGGTTCAGCCTATTACCTGGGCGTGCACCCGGAGTTTCGGGGCCGCGGCATTGCTAACGCCTTGCTGAACCGGCTGGAAAAGAAGCTGATTGCCCGCGGTTGCCCGAAGATCCACATCATGGTGCGCGAAGAGAACGATCTGGTTATCGGCCTTTATGAAAAGCTCGATTACGAGCATCAGGACACCATTTTGCTCGGCAAACGGCTGATAGAAGATCAGGAATATTAATTTTCAAATGTGTTCATGCCATGTATTTGCCTGCTGATTATGATTCACAGGGTAACTTAAAAGCACCGCTGCTGTTCTGGGCGGTGTTGTTGTTACAGGCCCGCACCTGGGTTTTGCTGGTGCTGGCGGGGGCTTCTCGTCAGCAGGGCGATGCGCTGCTGGGCCTGTTTTATCCCGATCGCGATAACTTCTGGCTGGGGCTGATCCCCGGTATTCCGGCTGCGCTGGCCTTTTTGCTCAGCGGACGTCGCCACCTTTGGCCCCGGTTCTGGCGGGCGTTTCGCTGGATATTGATTGCCGCCCAGGTTGGGCTGCTGACGTGGCAACTGGCGCTGCTGGCCGGGGATGAAACGCTGACCGGTACCACCGTTGTTCTGCTGATTATCGATCTGTTCGCGCTTTGGTGGCTGCTGACTAACCGCCGGCTGCGGGATTACTTTGCCCTGAAAAACGAGTTAAGCGGCACTTTTTGACGTCCCCGTACTCCAAAGGCCGTTACCATTTTTTGAAAAGGAATGATCAATGAAATCTCTGCGCCTGATGATGCTAGGCCTGCCGCTGGTTCTGAGCGGGTGTTCCACGCTGTCCTCCGTTAACTGGTCTGCGGCTTATCCGTGGAACTGGTTTGGCTCTTCCGTTGAGGTGAGCGAGCAGGGCGTGGGGAAACTGACTTCAGCCACCGCGATGGATGAGAAGGCCGTGAGCGAGGGGTTGAATGACAATTATCGTCTGCGCAGCGGCATGAAAACTGAAAACGGCACCATCGTGCGCTACTTTGAGGCGATGAAAGACAAAGACGTTAAGCTGGTGGTGAACGGCGAAAAAGGCACCGTGAGTCGCGTAGATGTGATGGATGCTGACATCAAAACCGCCAGCGGCGTGAAAATCGGCACGCCTTTCAGCGAACTGTATCAGAAAGCGTTTGGGGTCTGCGAAAAAGCGACCGGCGACGATGCGGCAGGCGTTCTCTGCCAGGCGCCGAACAGCCAGCACATCAGCTATCTGTTTACAGGCGAGTGGCACGGGCCGGAAGGATTGATGCCGTCGGATGATACGCTGAAGAAATGGACGCTTAACAAAATTATCTGGCGTCGATAAAATTTGCGCCGGGTTTGCGCCGTCGCAAGTCGGCGTGAATAAATCAGGTTAGAATAGCCCGATAAATGCCTCCGTTCGGAGTCATCATAGTTATGTGCCACCTTTGGTGGCATTTTTTTCAGGAGGAATCATGTCTCGGGTTCAAAGCGGCATTCTGCCGGAACATTGTCGTGCCGCCGTTTGGCTGGAAGCTTCTGTCCAGGGCGACTTCAGCGCGCTGAGCGCAGGGTGCAAAACCTTTATTGAAGCGTTGAATGCTTTCCAGGAACAATTCCCTGACGCGATGCTGGGGGCGACCGTTGGCTTCGGGCACGACCTGTGGCGCGACCTCAGCAAAGGCGAAGGTGCCGCAGAGCTGAAAAACTTTACGCCACTAGGCAAAGGCCTGGCGCCCGCAACCCAGCACGATGTGATGATCCACATTCTTTCTCTGCGCCATGACGTGAACTTCTCCGTGGCTCAGGCCGCGCTGGCCGCGTTTGGCGATGCGCTGAAAATTGAAGAAGAGATTCACGGTTTCCGCTGGGTAGAAGAGCGCGATCTCAGCGGCTTCGTTGACGGGACCGAAAATCCACAGGGCGAAGAAAATCGTCGCCAGGTGGCGGTGATCAACGAAGGCGTGGATGCCGGGGGCAGCTACGTGCTGGTTCAGCGCTGGGAACACAACCTCAAACAGCTTAACCGCCTGAGCGTGCACGACCAGGAGATGAT
Organism: Cedecea sp. AS113; assembly: GCF_037152415.1. NCBI lineage: Bacteria > Pseudomonadati > Pseudomonadota > Gammaproteobacteria > Enterobacterales > Enterobacteriaceae > Cedecea > Cedecea sp. AS113. Next base: position 25,205 of record NZ_JBBCMI010000007.1, on the reverse strand, counting down.
CTTCGGCCGTACCAAACAGGAAAACGAAGAGATTGACGGCGACGCGCGGCCAGCCACTTCTCACCTGAGCCGGGTCGATCTGAAAGAAGACGGCAAGGGGCTGAAAATTGTGCGTCAGAGCCTGCCTTATGGCACCGCCAGCGGCGTGCACGGTCTCTATTTCATCGCCTATTGCGCGCGTTTGCATAACATTGAACAGCAGCTGTTGAGCATGTTTGGCGACGCTGACGGGAAGCGTGACGGTATGCTGCGCTTCACTAAGCCGGTCACCGGCGGTTACTACTTTGCGCCGTCGCTCGATAAATTACTGAGCCTGTAATCCCCTCCGGCGTAGCGTTTGCTACGCCGTTTTCTTATATCCCTTTCTTCTTGTAAATCGCCAAACGGTATATAAAAGCGTTACAGCTTTATCGCTCGTTATAAATACACTGACTGTCATGACTTTATGGCATTCATCACATTTATAAGGGCGAAGCATGGCAATCAGGTCAGTTAAAAAAGTATGGAACGCGCTCGCTGTCTCTTTGCTGCTGGCAGGCTCTGCCCATGCAACCGAGCTGCTGAATAGCTCTTATGATGTGTCCCGCGAGCTGTTTGCCGCGCTTAACCCGCCGTTTGAAAAACAGTGGGCGCAGGAGAATAACGGCGACAAGCTGACGATAAAACAATCTCATGCCGGGTCATCAAAACAGGCGCTGGCCATTTTGCAGGGCTTAAAAGCTGACGTTGTAACTTATAACCAGGTGACCGATGTGCAGATCCTGCACGACAAAGGCAACCTGATCCCGGCGGACTGGCAGAGCCGTCTGGGCAACAACAGCTCGCCTTTCTACTCCACCATGGCTTTCCTGGTGCGCAAAGGCAACCCAAAGAACATCCACGACTGGAGCGATCTTGTGCGCCCGGACGTGAAGCTCATTTTCCCGAATCCGAAAACTTCTGGTAACGCTCGTTATACCTATCTGGCAGCCTGGGGGGCGGCAGACAAAGCTGACGGCGGCGATAAAGCCAAAACCGAGCAGTTCATGACGCAATTCCTGAAAAACGTCGAAGTGTTTGATACCGGCGGCCGCGGGGCGACAACCTCCTTTGTCGAGCGTGGGCTGGGCGACGTGCTGATCTCTTTTGAATCAGAAGTGAACAATATCCGCAACCAGTACGCCAAAGACGGTTATGAAGTCGTAGTGCCGAAGGTCAACATTCTGGCCGAGTTCCCGGTTGCCTGGGTGGATAAAAACGTGAAGGCCAACGGCACGGAAAAAGCGGCCAAAGCCTACCTGAACTATCTCTATAGCCCTCAGGCGCAGACCATCATTACCGATTACTACTACCGCGTGAATAACCCGCAGGTAATGGATAAGCTGAAAGATAAATTCCCACAGACCGAGCTGTTCCGCGTGGAAGATGCGTTCGGCGGCTGGCCGGAAGTGATGAAAACGCATTTTGCTACCGGCGGGGAGCTGGACAAGCTGTTAGCGGCGGGGCGTAGTTAATGTTTGCCAGCCGTTCAAAACGCGTATTGCCGGGGTTTACGCTTAGCCTCGGCACCAGCCTGCTGTTTGTTTGCCTGATCCTGCTGCTGCCGCTGAGCGCGCTGGTGATGCAGCTGGCGCAAATGTCGTTCTCCCAGTACTGGGACGTGATTACCAACCCGCAGGTGGTGGCCGCCTATAAAGTCACGCTGCTTTCCGCCGCGCTGGCTTCCGTGTTTAACGGCGTGTTCGGCCTGTTAATGGCGTGGATCCTGACGCGTTATCAGTTTCCGGGGCGCAGCCTGCTAGATGCGCTGATGGATTTACCCTTTGCGCTGCCCACCGCGGTGGCAGGTTTAACCCTCGCCGGGCTGTTTTCTGTCAACGGCTGGTACGGCGAGTGGCTGGCGCAGTTTGGCATTAAGGTGACTTACACCTGGCTGGGTATTGCCGTCGCGATGGCGTTTACCAGCATTCCGTTTGTGGTGCGCACCGTTCAGCCCGTGCTGGAAGAATTGGGGCCAGAATACGAGGAAGCCGCTGAAACGCTCGGCGCGACTCGCTGGCAGAGTTTCCGCCGCGTAGTGTTGCCGGAGCTTTCTCCGGCACTGATGGCGGGCGTAGCGCTTTCCTTCACCCGCAGCCTGGGGGAGTTTGGCGCGGTTATCTTTATCGCCGGAAACATCGCCTGGAAGACGGAAGTGACCTCGCTGATGATCTTCGTGCGCCTGCAGGAGTTTGATTACCCGGCGGCCAGCGCCATTGCGTCAGTGATTCTGGCGGCGTCGCTGCTGCTGCTGTTCACCATTAACACGTTGCAGAGTCGCTTTGGTCGACGCGTGGTAGGTCACTGATGACGGACGTCACTGCTTTGAAAAACTATACCCGCTCCCGCATTAACTGGGGAAAATGGGCGCTGATCGCCATCGGTGTGCTCGTCTCTTTCCTGATTCTGGTGGTGCCGGTCGCGTCTATTTTTGTAGAAGCCTTTTCCAAAGGGCTGATGCCCGCGCTGCAAAATATCGCTAACCCGGACATGCTGCACGCCATCTGGCTGACGGTGATGATTGCCCTGATTACCGTGCCGGTAAACCTGGTGTTCGGCACGCTGCTGGCCTGGCTGGTGACGCGTTTTAACTTCCCTGGCCGCCAATTGTTGCTGACGCTGCTGGATATCCCATTTGCCGTTTCCCCGGTGGTTGCGGGCCTGGTTTACCTGCTGTTTTATGGCTCTAACGGCCCGCTGGCGGGGTTCCTCGATGCCCACAACCTGCAAATCATGTTTGCCTGGCCGGGCATGGTGCTGGTGACTATCTTCGTCACCTGCCCGTTTGTGGTGCGTGAGCTGGTGCCGGTGATGCTAAGCCAGGGCAGCCAGGAAGATGAAGCCGCGATTTTACTGGGCGCTTCCGGCTGGCAGATGTTCCGCCGCGTGACGCTGCCCAATATTCGCTGGGCCCTGCTTTATGGCGTGGTGCTGACCAACGCCCGCGCCATCGGTGAATTTGGCGCGGTGTCGGTGGTGTCAGGTTCGATTCGCGGCGAGACGTTCTCGTTGCCGTTACAGATTGAGTTACTGCAGCAGGATTACAACACCGTTGGTTCGTTTACCGCCGCGGCGTTGTTGACCCTGATGGCAGTCCTGACCTTGTTCTTAAAGAGTGTGGTGCAGTGGCGTCTGAATAATCAGGAAAAACGCCTGAAGCAGGAGGAAAATCATGAGCATTGATATTGCCAATATTAAGAAGTCATTTGGACGCACCCAGGTGCTGAACGATATCTCGCTGGATATCCCTTCTGGTCAGATGGTGGCGCTGCTTGGTCCGTCCGGCTCTGGTAAAACTACGCTGCTGCGTATTATTGCCGGGCTGGAGCACCAGAACAGCGGTCGCATCAGCTTCCACGGCACCGACGTCAGCCGGATGCATGCCCGCGATCGCAAAGTCGGCTTTGTGTTTCAGCACTATGCGCTGTTCCGCCATATGTCGGTATTCGACAATATCGCCTTTGGCTTAACGGTGCTGCCGCGTCGCGAACGGCCTTCCGCCTCTGCGATCAAACAGAAAGTGACGAAACTGCTGGAAATGGTGCAGCTTTCCCATCTGGCCGACCGCTACCCGGCGCAGTTGTCCGGCGGGCAGAAGCAGCGCGTTGCCCTGGCGCGTGCGCTGGCGGTGGAGCCGCAAATCCTGCTACTGGATGAACCGTTTGGCGCTCTGGACGCACAGGTTCGTAAAGAGCTGCGCCGCTGGCTGCGCGAGCTGCACGAAGAGTTAAAGTTCACCAGCGTGTTTGTGACGCACGATCAGGAAGAAGCGATGGAAGTTGCCGACCGCGTGGTGGTGATGAGCCAGGGCAATATCGAGCAGGTCGATACGCCTGAGCAGGTCTGGCGTGAGCCTGCGACCCGCTTCGTGCTGGAGTTCCTCGGCGAAGTTAACCGCCTGAAAGGCGTGATCCGTGGGAGCCAGTTCCACGTCGGCGCGCATCGTTGGCCGCTGGGGTTCACGCCGGCCTATCAGGGGGATGTTGATTTGTTCCTGCGTCCGTGGGAAGTGGACGTCAGCCGCCGCACGAATCTAGATTCACCTCTGCCGGTGCAGGTGCTGGAAGTCAGCCCTCGCGGGCATTACATGCAGCTGGTTGTGCAGCCGCTGGGCTGGTATGACGAACCGCTGACGGTGGTTCTGAAGGAACAGCAAATTCCGCAGCGCGGTGAGCGTCTGTTTGTGGGATTACAAAACGCGCGCCTGTATGAAGGTGCCAACCGTATTCAGGGTGTAGACCTGGCGCAGTCCGCCTGATAATTTACCCCGACAGGACACGCACTAGCGGCCCACCGAGGCCGCTTTTTCATTTATTGCGGGCAGGCAAGTGATCACTTTAGAAAGCACTATTGGTAATACTCCTCTGGTCCGGCTGCAGCGCAGCGGGCTGACGAACGGCAGCGAGATTTGGGTCAAACTCGAAGGGAATAACCCGGCAGGGTCGGTTAAAGATCGCGCGGCGCTGTCAATGATTGTTCAGGCGGAAAAACGAGGGGAAATACAACCCGGCGATACGCTGATTGAGGCAACCAGCGGCAATACCGGCATTGCGCTGGCGATGATCTCTGCGCTCAAAGGCTACCGTATTAAGCTGCTGATGCCGGACAACATGAGTATGGAGCGCAAGGCGGCGATGCAGGCTTACGGCGCCGAGCTGATTCTGGTCAGCAAAGCTCAGGGCATGGAAGGCGCGCGTGAGCTGGCTCAGCAAATGGCCGACCGTGGCGAAGGCAAGATCCTCGATCAGTTTAATAACCCGGATAACCCGCTGGCGCATTACACGACGACCGGGCCGGAGATCTGGCGGCAGACCGAAGGGCGAATCACGCATTTTGTCTCCAGCATGGGCACGACGGGCACGATAACCGGCGTGAGTCGTTTTATGCGCGAGCAAAGCAAGCCGGTGAGAATTGTCGGGCTGCAGCCGGAAGAGGGCAGCAGCATCCCGGGGATCCGCCGTTGGCCAGAAGAGTGGTTGCCGAAAATTTTCAACCCGACACTGGTGGATGAAGTCATCGACATGGCGCAGACCGAAGCCGAGCAGACGATGCGCCGCCTGGCGATGGAAGAGGGGATTTTCTGCGGCGTAAGTTCCGGCGGGGCAGTGGCGGGTGCGTTGCGCGTAGCCAAAGCAAATCCGGGGGCCGTAGTGGTCGCTATTATTTGCGACAGAGGCGATCGCTATCTTTCTACCGGCGTGTTCGGGGAAGAGAGCTACGTTCAGGGCGCTGGCATCTGACGCTGTAAGCCAGGAAAAGGTCGCCTGAGGCGATCTTTCCCTGAGAGCAGGCTTACTTCACAACCGGGTTTTTATGCAGGCTCAGCGCCTTCATAAAGGTATCATCAAGCTGTAAATGCTGTTTCACCAGCTCAGGCGGCGTGCTGGCCAGCCACTGGTTAAGCGAAATATCCGCGTAATAGTCGCTTTTAAACAGTTCCAGGAAACGCAGGGTTGTGGTGCCGGTATTCTCGATATAATGCCCCATCGCAAAGGGAACGTAGCCGACATCCCCGGCGCGGTAATCAAAGGTTCTGGCCTGACCCGAAGAGGCGAAAACGCCCATTCTGCCTTCCCCTTCAAGATAGTACTGCCATTCATCGTTATTTGGGTGCCAGTGAAGTTCTCTCAGCCCGCCGGGCTCTATTTCTACCAGGGCTGCCGCAATAGTCTTCGACACCGGGAAATTAGATGAATCCGTTATTCTGACGGTGCCGCCAGGGGCTTTGATCGGATCCTGAGCCAGCATATGGTGGGTGAATTTAATCTCTGATTTAGCTGCGCCATTAATACTGTCTGAGGCAAGGTTGCCGGGTACTGTACCCGCGAAAATATATTCATCAGCAGGTGAAGGCAGTTTAGAAAATGTAGACACGGGCACCTGGAAATTTTTTGCTAATATCTCCGGAGGGATATGTTTAAACCAGTCGGATAACAGGAACGTACTGTCTTCATCAAATCCGCCGTCGTCGAAGGCCAAAAGAAACTCACAGCCGTCAGGCCCGATACCCTGAATGGAGTGAGGAATGCCCGGCGGGAAATACCATAAATCACCGACGCCGATATCATCCACAAACCAGCCTCCTTTTGCATCGAAGGCCGTTACCCGCGCATTGCCGTAGGTCATGTAGGCCCATTCACCCTCTTTGTGCCAGTGAAGTTCGCGGATGCCTCCGGCATTCAGGCGCATGTCTACCCCGGCGATGGTGGTTGAAATCCCCAGCTCCCGCTTGGTGACTTGCCGGGTCCAGCCGCCGGTGCCTTTTCTGACATGGGCATCGCTGAAGGAGTAGCGCAGGTTCGGCAACGTGCCGCTGTCGGTAGCGGGCGGGTTAACAATGTCAGGGTTTTCAGCTTCCCGGATGGGGTCGTGAGGGCCCGGATCGCGCACGCTTGCCGGGTAGGATTTTACTTTGTCATCGTGGGCATGGGCCTGCCCGGCGGCTAATACGACGGTACCGCCTGCGGCAAAGGCCATGAAGCTTCTTCTGGATATATCTTTCATATAATAGCTTCCTTATATTCATGCAGAGTGAGGTTTATTCTCCGGAGGGAACTTTTGTTATAGGTGAAATTATGGAGTTTGACCTTGTGGAATTGTAAGGCAGGCATGAGTCGACAATGTAAACAGCGGGTGGAGAAGATATATCCTTATGATGTAATGGATATTTTGTTGATGTGATGTTTAAGTGGTAGTTATTAATTTCCAGGTATCCAGCACTAATCGGTAATAATGTTTTCTTCATCATTCAGGTGATACATTTTCAAGGTGTAACGGCTGAAAGAAAATATTACTTTTGTCGTTAATTTGATAAATCTGAAGGATGGTAGCTGTATCTCTGCTATTGCCGGAATAAAGAGGGCGCTCTTAGCATGGTTGTACCGCCCGGGTCTGGCTATAATGGCCGCTTCGCAATTCAGACCTTAGCTGTCTGGCGGGCAAGGGGAAAATATGAGTCAGGATAACGATATACAGTCTGTACTGTTTCACGATGCAGGCCGGGCGCTGCAGGCCGATATTGTGGCGGTGCAATCTCAGGTCGTTTACGGCAGCGTCGGGAACAGTATCGCGGTTCCGGCGATTCAGCAGCATGGCTGGCGGGTGATGGCGGTGCCAACGGTGTTATTCAGCAACACGCCGCATTACGATACGTTTTATGGCGGCGTGATCCCGGCGGACTGGTTTAGCGGCTATCTGCGAGCGCTCGAAGAACGGGATGCGTTGCGTGAACTGAAGGCCGTGACGACGGGTTACATGGGCAGTGCGGAGCAAATCCAACTGCTGGCGGAGTGGCTGCGTCAAAGACGCAAAAGCCATCCTGAGCTGTTGATACTTGTCGACCCGGTAATGGGGGACACCGACAGCGGTGTTTACGTCAAGGCGGGTATTCCTGAAGCTTATCGCGCGGCGCTGCTGCCTCATGCACAGGGGATCACGCCTAATCTCTTTGAACTGCATATTCTGACCGGAATGCCCTGCGATACGCTGGAGCAGGCGGTGATGGCGGCCAGAAGTCTTCTCTCTGAAACGCTGCGCTGGGTGGTAATAACCAGTGCGCCGGGGAACTGCGCGGATACTATTTCCGTGGTGACGGTGACCGCTGATGAAGCCGATGTGACCAGCCACGCTCGCGTGGTGACCGACCTGAAAGGCACCGGGGATTTGTTCTGCGCCGAGCTGGTAAGCCGAATACTTGCAGGCAAGCAGGTGGTGGTTGCCGCAGGAGAAGCTGCGCATCGGGTGTTTGAAGTGATGACCTGGACTCAGGGGCAGCGCTCAGATGAACTGATTCTTCCTCGCTGAATCGCAGCCAATAAAAAAGGCACCCCAGGGTGCCTTTTTCTCTGCATGAATCTTACTTCTTGATGCGGATAACCGGGGTTTCGCCCACGGTCACGCTACCTGTCAGTTTGATCAGCTCTTTGATTTCGTCCATGTTGGAGATAACAACCGGTGTCAGGGTAGACTTGGCTTTCTCTTCCAGCAGCGGCAGGTCGAACTCAATAACCACGTCGCCTTTCTTCACGCGCTGGCCTTCTTCAGCGATGCGCTTAAAGCCTTCGCCTTTCAGCTCAACGGTGTCGATACCAAAGTGAACAAACAGCTCAATGCCGCTATCGGATTCGATAGAGAAGGCATGGTTGGTTTCAAAGATTTTACCGATGGTGCCGTCAACCGGAGCAACCATTTTGTTGCCGGTTGGTTTGATAGCGATGCCATCACCAACGATTTTTTCAGCAAACACGACGTCCGGCACGTCTTCAATGTTAACGATTTCGCCAGACAGTGGAGCAACGATCTCAATGGTTCCGGTGTCGCTATTGCCTTTGTCACCGAACAGTTTACTAAATAACCCCATTAGCCTTCTCTCCTAAGCAGTAATTTGGGCAGCATCTCGTGAATTAGCAGATTGTTTTTTCTTCAATGAACTTGTTAACCAGCGTCATTAACTCGTCCGTTGTCGGTTGAGCAAGAGCCTGCTCTGCTAACACTTTCGCATCTTCGAAGTTCGTGTTACGAATAATCTTCTTGATACGTGGGATAGAAATGGCGCTCATACTGAATTCGTCCAGGCCCATCCCAAGCAACAGAAGTGTAGCACGTTCGTCGCCCGCAAGCTCACCACACATACCGGTCCATTTACCTTCTGCATGAGAAGCATCAATAACTTGCTTAATCAGAGTCAGTACGGACGGTGACATCGGCTGGTAAAGATGTGAAATCATATCATTACCGCGGTCAACTGCCAGGGTGTACTGAGTTAAATCGTTGGTGCCGATGCTGAAGAAGTCGACTTCTTTGGCCAGATGACGAGCAATCGTCGCGGCCGCAGGGGTTTCGACCATCACGCCGATTTCGATAGATTCATCGAATGCTTTGCCTTCGTCACGCAGTTCCTGCTTGAAGATCTCAATCTCTTTTCTCAGGGCACGCACTTCTTCAACAGAGATGATCATCGGGAACATAATGCGCAGCTTGCCAAACGCAGAGGCGCGCAGGATAGCGCGAACCTGGTCACGCAGGATCTCTTTGCGATCCATGGCGATACGAATGGCACGCCAGCCCAGGAACGGGTTCTCTTCTTTAGGGAAGTTCATGTACGGCAGCTCTTTGTCGCCGCCGATGTCCATGGTACGGACGATAACCGCCTGAGAGCCACAGGCTTCAGCCACGGCTTTGTACGCGGCAAACTGCTCTTCTTCGGTTGGCAGTGAGTCACGGTCCATGAACAGGAATTCGGTACGATACAGACCCACACCTTCAGCGCCGTTACGCTCAGCACCGTCGATGTCACGCACGGTACCAATGTTGGCACACACTTCGACCTGATGGCCGTCGAGGGTGATGGCTGGCAGGTCTTTCAGCTTAGCCAGCTCTGCTTTTTCAGAGGCAACCTGCTGTTGAACGGCGCGCAGCTCTTCGATCTGCTCGTTGGTTGGGTTAACGTAAACTTTGTTGTTAACCGCGTCGAGGATCAGATAGTCGTCGTTTTTCACGTCGGAGGTGACGCTACCGGTGCCCACAATCGCTGGCAGCTCAAGGGAGCGCGCCATGATGGAAGTGTGGGAGGTACGGCCGCCGATGTCGGTGATGAAACCCAGCACCTTTTTCAGGTTCAACTGTGCGGTTTCAGACGGGGTCAGATCTTTGGCAACCAGGATAACTTCATCCTTAATTGCGCTTAAATCGATAATGTTCAGGCCGAGAATGTTCTGCAGCAGACGCTTACCGATGTCACGTACGTCAGCCGCACGTTCTTTCAGGTATTCGTCATCCAGCTCTTCCAGAGCCGTTGCCTGGCCTTCAATCACTTCGTACGCCGCAGCGTCCGCCGTGACCAGCTTGTCTTTGATAAGGGCTATGATTTCCTGCTCGAGCTCTTCGTCTTCCAGCAACATAATGTGGCCTTCGAAGATAGCTTCCTTTTCTTCACCGAAGGTCTCGCCAGCTTTAATTTTGATCGCTTCTAACTGCTCGGATGCTTTGGCGCGCCCGCTGAGGAAACGTTCAACTTCCTGCTCAACTTTGTCGGCAGAAATTTTCTTCCGGTCGATGACAATTTCATCTTCTTTCAGCAAAAGTGCTTTGCCGAAAGCGATACCCGGGGATGCTAAAATGCCTGAAATCATAACCCTACCTTACTTGTGACTGATATTTACGAAGAACCCAGAACTTACTCGAGTTCAGCCATCAGTTTTACTAAATGCTCAACGGCTTTCTGCTCATCTTCACCTTCGGCGGAGAGCGTCACTACGGTACCCTGAGTCAGGCCCAGAGTTTGCAGTTTGAACAGGCTCTTAGCGCTGGCGCTTTTGCCGTTGGAAGTCACAGTGATTTCGGAAGTGAAGCCTTTAGCTTCTTTAACAAACTGAGCAGCAGGGCGGGTATGCAGACCGTTCGGAGCGGTAATAGTTACTTCTTGCTGGAACATTGTATTTCCCCAACTTATAGGTTTAGTGTTGTGGAACTAAAGTCTAGCCTGGCGGCCACACTTTAGCCTGTATCGTTAGCGCCATCGTCAAAGGAACGAGGCACTGGATGCATGGGAATCGTGAAAAAAACGCCAACAGCGTTTCACAGATTCTTCATCATTATGCCGTGAAAACCAGATAGGCACCAAATCGTTAAATCGATTCAGCAGGCGCATCTCACAGCTTGATTAATTTCGCGCATCAAAATAATTGCTGGTTAAATACCAGACCTGCGGGGGTAAGCGCAATGCCGATGAGGGTGAAAGTTTGATGCAGGCCACAAAAAAGCACCCTCACGGGTGCTTTTTTAAGCATATATCAAATACTGGCATTACTGTTGCAGTTCTTTCTCAGTGAACAGATCGGCAAACAAAGCAGTACTCAAATAGCGCTCCCCGGAGGACGGAAGGATAACCACAATATTCTTATTGGTAAAGGCTTCGTCTTCCTGAAGTTTCAGCGCGGCGGCCACGGCGGCACCGGAAGAGATACCCGCGAGAATACCTTCCTCATCCATCAGGCGGCGAGCGGTCGCAATGGCGTCGTCGTTGCTGATAGTGACCACTTTGTCGATAAGCTTCAGATCGAGGTTACCAGGGATAAATCCGGCCCCGATACCCTGAATTTTATGCGGACCAGGCTTCAGTTCTTCACCCGCCAGCGCTTGAGTAATTACCGGAGAATCCGTTGGCTCTACCGCCACGCTAATGAGCGAGGTTTTGCCTTTGGTATTTTTGATGTAGCGGCTGACGCCCGTCAGCGTACCGCCGGTACCGACGCCGGCGATAAACACATCCACTTCACCATCGGTATCTTCCCAGATTTCCGGGCCGGTTGTTTTTTCGTGAATTTCTGGGTTTGCCGGGTTGCTGAACTGCTGAAGCAGTAAGTATTTAGCCGGGTCGCTGGCGACGATTTCTTCGGCTTTCTGGATGGCACCTTTCATGCCTTTAGCGCCTTCGGTCAGCACCAGGTTTGCACCCAGCGCTTTTAACAGCTTACGGCGTTCGATGCTCATGGTTTCCGGCATGGTCAGCGTCAGCTTGTAGCCGCGCGCTGCCGCGACATAGGCCAGAGCGATACCGGTGTTGCCACTGGTAGGTTCGACTAACTCCACGCCAGGCTTCAGCACGCCGCGTTTTTCGGCATCCCAAATCATGTTGGCACCAATACGGCATTTGACGCTAAAGCTTGGGTTACGGGACTCCACCTTAGCCAGAATGCGTCCGTTGCCGATACGGTTCAGGCGAACCAGCGGCGTGTGGCCGATTGTCAGGGAGTTGTCTTCATAAATTTTGCTCATGGCTCGTCCTTAACTGTCTGAATTTTGGGATACCGGTCCAGCATACCCGCTCAGGAAATATGCGGAAGTAAGGAAATAGCATATCTATATGTGGAAGGGAAATAAGCCAATGCAACATGGAATAAGCCATGGCATAAGCCGCTTCCCTTCATGAGAGCATTATTTCCACATGGCGTGTTTTGCCCGATAGCAGTCCACCCACATGGCCGTCGCGCCGCAGACGGCAACCGGCATGATAAACAGGTTCAGAACCGGGATCAGTGTGAACAGGCTCACCAGCGCGCCAAACTGCATGTTGACGATCTTTTGCTCGCGAAGCGCCACTCGCATCTGTTTGAACGGCACTTTATGGTTATCAAAAGGGTAGTCGCAGTATTGAATCGCCAACATCCATGCGCTAAATAAGAACCACAAGACCGGGGCGACGGTTTGGCCAATGCCGGGAATAAAGTAGAGCAGAAGCAGGACTAGCGCGCGCGGCAGATACCAGGCTAGCTTTTGCCACTCACGCTTCATGATGCGTGGCAGATCTTTCATTATATCGAGCACGCCCGTATCCGGTGGCGTTGCGCCCGTAAGGCGAGCTTCAAGCTGCTCTGCCAGCAGGCCGCTAAACGGCGCGGCAATCAAGTTTGCGATTGTCGAAAAGAAGTAACCAAACACCAATAACACCGAGAGCGTTACCAGTGGCCAGAGTACGTAACTCAGCCATTGTAGCCAGTCTGGCACGTGGCTCATCATCGACGGGATCCAGACATCAAGACGCGTGAATAACCACCAAAAAGCGCCACCAAGCAAGATGATATTGACCAACAGCGGCAGCACGACGAAACGCTTGATGCCGGGTTCGCGGACCAGTTTCCAGCCCTGGGAAAAATAATACACGCCACTGCGCGGCGGGGTTCCGGAAGATGAAACCATAATCTGAGCAGACTCCTTATCAGGTCAATGCAGTTAGCTGCTTCGCTATCATAACTGACTGCATTCAGAAAAACTTGCCAGGAATTGGTCGAAAAATCAGCTAAAAGGTGCGCTTACGCTATCTTTATGGTGAGAAAACCGTGCTCGCACTTGCACTTGAGCAGATGGGCAAATACTCTTAGTGAGTAAATGTTTGCCGCGGTGGCAAGGTGTTAGAACAACAGAGAATATAATGATGCAGGATTTGCGTCTGATATTAATCATTGTTGGCGCAATCGCCATAATAGCCTTACTGGTTCACGGTCTGTGGACCAGTCGTAAGGAACGCTCGTCCGTGTTCCGCGATCGCCCTTTGAAACGTATGAAGTCGAAGCGTGACGAATACGAAGAAGAGGATGATGAGGAAGAAGAAGGCGTCGGTGAAGTGCGCGTGCGTCGTACTGCGCCCGTGCCGGAATCTGCCTCTCGTGAAGCGAATGCGCCACGTCAGCCTCAGGCACCTCAGCACAACTATGAGCCGCCGTATGCGTCAGCAGAACCTCGTCCTGCCCCGCAATCGCGCCAGCCTGAGCCGGTTCCCCCGCACCACGTTGAGCCCGCGCCTCAGCATGTTGAACCAGTGCGTCCTGTCGCACCTCCTGCGCCAGCTCCGGCGGCAGTGCCTGAGCCACAGCCGGTCGCTCCCGTTCAGCCTGCACCACAGCTCACTGCGGAACCAACGCCAGAGCCTGTGGCTGCTGAACCAGTGCCGCAGCCTGCACCGGTGAAAAAAGAGACGGTGATCGTGATGAACGTCGCTGCCCACGCTGGCACGATGTTAAACGGCGAGTTGCTGTTGAACAGCATTCAGCAGGCCGGTTTCAAGTTTGGTGAAATGAATATTTTCCACCGCCATCTTAGCCCTGATGGCAGCGGTCCAGTTCTGTTTAGCCTGGCGAATATGGTTAAACCTGGGTCTTTCGACCCTGAGAACATGGCGGATTTCGCCACGCCAGGCGTGACCATCTTTATGCAGGTGCCGTCCTACGGCAATGCAGCGCAAAACTTTAAGCTGATGCTGCAGTCTGCGCAGCACATCGCCGATGAAGTCGGTGGCGTGGTGCTCGACGATCAGCGTCGCATGATGACTCCGCAAAAGCTGCGCGAGTACCAGGACAGGATCCGCGAGGTTGTTGAAGCCAACGCCTGAATCCCGGCCTGAATCTTCCCCCTAAACCCCCGCCTGTCGGGGGTTTTTTATCATTGATGGTGCGATATGGACTCAATCGAACAACAACTTAACCACCTGCGAACCACGCTTCGCCATCATGAATATCTGTACCATGTGCAGGATAATCCCGAAATTCCCGATGCGGAATACGACAGGCTGATGCGCGAACTCCGTGCGCTTGAAGAAGCGCATCCGGAATTGATTACCCAGGATTCACCGACCCAGCGTGTCGGTGCTGCGCCGCTGAGCGAGTTCACCCAGGTACGCCATGAAGTGCCGATGCTGTCCCTCGATAACGTTTTCGATGAAGCAAGCTACCTGGCGTTCAACAAACGCGTGCTGGACAGGCTCAAAAGCAGCGATGCTTTGACGTTTTGCTGTGAACTAAAACTGGATGGTCTGGCGGTAAGCCTGCTGTATGAAGACGGTGTTCTTGTGCGGGCCGCGACACGCGGTGACGGCACAACTGGTGAAAATATCACGTCTAACGTCCGAACCATTCGCGCGATACCGCTTAAACTCCACGGAGACAATATTCCTCGTCGCCTTGAGGTGCGTGGAGAAGTTTTCTTGCCGCAGGCAGGATTCGAAAAAATCAACGAAGAAGCTCGCCGTACTGGCGGGAAAGTGTTTGCCAACCCTCGCAATGCGGCGGCAGGCTCGCTGCGCCAGTTAGATCCGCGCATTACCGCTAAACGCCCGCTGACCTTCTTCTGCTACGGTGTTGGGCTGCTCGAAGGCGGTGAGCTGCCAGGCAGCCACATGGCGCGTTTGCAACAGTTTAAGGCCTGGGGATTGCCGGTCAGCGACCGCATCCGTCTGTGCGGCACGCCGGAAGAAGTGCTGGCGTTTTACCATCAGGTAGAGGCCGATCGCCCAACGCTGGGCTTTGATATTGACGGCGTGGTTATCAAAGTTGACTCGCTTGCGCTGCAGGAAACGCTGGGCTTTGTGGCGAGAGCGCCGCGCTGGGCCGTTGCGTTTAAGTTTCCGGCGCAGGAACAGATGACCACCGTGCGAGACGTGGAGTTCCAGGTAGGGCGTACCGGCGCAATTACGCCCGTCGCTCGTCTGGAACCGGTGCAGGTTGCTGGGGTACTGGTAAGCAACGCGACGTTGCACAATGCCGATGAGATAGAGCGTCTTGGCCTGCGCATTGGTGACAGAGTTGTGATCCGTCGCGCTGGGGATGTTATCCCACAGGTTGTTGGCGTGGTGGAGTCTGAACGCCCGGAAGACACTCAGGCAATCGTCTTCCCAACGCAGTGCCCGGTTTGCGGTTCAGACATTGAGCGTGTGGAAGGCGAAGCTGTTGCCCGCTGTACCGGGGGCCTGATTTGTGGTGCCCAACGCAAAGAGGCGCTGAAGCACTTTGTGTCCCGCCGTGCGATGGACGTTGACGGCATGGGCGACAAAATCATCGATCAACTGGTGGAGAAAGAGTACGTTCACACGCCAGCCGATCTGTTCAAGCTGACGGCGGGTAAGCTTACCGGGCTGGATCGCATGGGGCCTAAATCGGCACAAAACGTTGTGGATGCGCTGGAAAAAGCCAAAGAGACAACTTTTGCTCGCTTCCTGTATGCCTTAGGTATTCGTGAAGTCGGAGAAGCCACCGCCGCAGGACTGGCCGCGCACTTCGGCACGCTGGATGCGCTTATCTCGGCCAGCATTGAGGAGCTGCAAAAAGTGCCGGATGTCGGCATTGTTGTGGCGACGCATACCTTTAACTTCTTTGCCGAAGAGAGCAACCGGGATGTTATCCGTCAGCTCACCGAAGAGGCCGGGGTCCATTGGCCTGCGCCTGTGGTCGTCAAAGCGGAAGAGATCGACAGCCCGTTTGCCGGGAAAACCGTGGTGCTCACCGGCTCGCTGAGCATTCTTTCCCGTGACGAAGCCAAAGACCGGCTGACCGCGCTCGGTGCAAAAGTGGCCGGAAGCGTGTCGAAAAAAACCGATCTTGTCATAGCCGGGGAAGCGGCCGGCTCCAAGCTTGTCAAGGCGCAAGAGCTGGGCATTCAGGTTATTGACGAAGCGGAAATGATTCGTTTGCTGGGTGACTAAATGGACAAAGAACAGCTCATTGAGATAGCCAACATGGCCATGCCCTTTGGTAAATACAAAGGCCGGATGCTGATTGATTTGCCGGAAGAGTATTTGCTGTGGTTTTCCCGCAAAGGGGAGTTCCCCGCGGGCCATCTCGGTGAGCTGATGGCCCTGACGCTGCTGATTAAAGTGGAAGGGCTGGACAACCTGGTCCGGCCCCTCAAGCGGCACTAGGTTCTGATGGCTGCGGCCTGTTTTTCACCGGCTGCAGCCGCTTTTCTTTGGTAACGCCGGGCCATACCGGCGCAGATCATCAGCTGGATCTGGTGGAAGATCATCAGCGGCAGCACCATCATTCCCACGGCAGCAACCGGAAATAGAATATTAGCCATCGGGATCCCGTTGGCCAGGCTCTTTTTCGATCCGCAGAAAACAATCGTAATTTCATCCGCTTTGCTAAAGCCAAAGCGCCGCGCCACAAAGATATTTACCGCTATCACAATGGCCAGCAGCACGAGGCTGGAAGCTACGATAAACAGCAGCGAACCCGCGCCAACCTTATGCCAGATGCCGTGCGTCACGGCTTCACTAAAGGCGGAATAGACCACCAGAAGAATCGAAGTTTGGTCAGTTTTGCCGATCCATTTCTTGTTTTTTGCCACCCAGGCACCAATCCAGGGCCGCATCAGATGCCCGGCCACGAACGGTACCAGGAGTTGTAGCATAATGCTGCCCACCTGATGCAGGCTGCCGCTTGCACCCTGAACGTGCATCACCAGGCCAACCAGCAATGGCGAAAGAAAAATGCCCAGCAGGCTTGATGCCGAGGCTGAACAAATAGCCGCCGCGACGTTGCCCCCGGCAATAGAGGTAAAAGCGATGGCCGATTGTACCGTGGCGGGCAAAATACAAAGATAAAGGAACCCGCTGTAAAGTTCGGGGCTGACATTGACCGGTTTCCACCAGCTAAATAACACGCCAAGCACCGGGAACAGGACGAATGTGCTGCACATTACCCACAGATGAAGCCGCCAGTGGCCGCCGCCGGAGATCACCGCCTCGCGAGACAGTTTGGCGCCATGCATAAAGAACAATAAGGCGATGGCGGCGGTGGTCAGCCCCTCGACGAAACCGACAAAACTGCCTTGTGCCGGGAAGAAAGAGGCCAGCAGGACGGTACAAACCAGCGTTAACGTAAAGGGGTCGACAATGCGGAGCAATTTCATAGCCATTCCTCAAAGGTGAAGGGCGCTATTGTGTTTCTGCTAATTTCAGAAATAAAATTGATTTATTAAATGCATTGATGAAGAAAATAGATGAATTATTCCCTGCGTCAGCTTCGCGTGTTCGTGGCCGTAGCCCATGCCGGCAGTTTCAGTCGGGCAGGGGAGAGTATTGGTCTTAGCCAGTCAGCCGTAAGCCACAGCCTGAAGGAGCTGGAAGCCGAGCTGGGCGTGAAGCTGCTTGACCGTACTACCAGGGAAGTGGTGCTTACGCCTGCGGGAGAGTTGCTGGCTCCTCGCCTTGAGCGGCTGCTGGAAGAGCTGACCACAACGTTGCTGGATGCTCGCGTGGTTGGGCATCAGCTTAGCGGCACGGTTCGCGTGGCCGCCAGCCAGACGCTATCCGCGCACCTGATGCCGCAATCTATCGCTGCCAGCGCGGAGACTTATCCGAATATTCGATTTATGCTGCATGATGCTTCCCAGCAGTGGGTTTTGCAGAGTATCCGCCAGGGCGAAGTTGATTTTGGCGTAGTTATCGATCCGGTTCAGGCTAGCGATCTGGAGTGTGAAACGGTGTTGTCTGAGCCTTTTCTGCTGCTGTGCCGCAGCGATCATCCGTTTGCTAAAGTGGAACAGGTTGACTGGCTGGCGCTACAGGGGCAAAAGCTGGTGCTGCAAGATTATGCCTCGGGCAGCCGCCCGTTGATTGATGAGGCTTTTGTCCGGCAGGGGATAGAGGTGAGCGTTGTTCAGCAGATTGGGCACCCCGCAACGCTGTACCCGATGGTAGAAGCTGGGATTGGTTTAAGTGTGTTGCCCGCGTTGGCGCTGCCTTTGCCACAAGGGAGACCGCTGGTGGTGAAGCGGTTAACGCCGGTCATAAACCGACAGCTGATGCTGGTCAGGCGAAAGAACCGATCGCTTTCCCGTGCGGCTGAAGCTATCTGGCAGGAGGTGCGGGAACAGGCCAGGCTGTTAACCCTGGCCCGGATTGGCGACCCGCTATTTATGGACGACTAGATATAAATATCAATCTGGTGATCGTCGGAAGGTTTGTTCACGCCGGTGGCCTTGATCTGCTGCTGTTCCTGCTTCTGCTGGGCTTCCTCAGCCTGCTTGCGCTGAAGCTGAGCCAGCTGGGCCTGCAGCATTTTAATCTCGGTCTGAAGTAACTCGACCTGTTTCTTTTTCTCTTCAGCTGGACGATCCGGCGTGCTGGAGACTTCTCTCAGTTTCTCCGTCAGCTGGGTAATTTTTTTGCTGATTTGGGCAATCTGCGAGGCTGTGCTGTTATCAGTGCCGCCGGAGGCAGAAGAGGACCCGGTAGCTGTGCCGGTGGTCAGCTGAGAGCCCTGAAGAGCATTACTGGATATTGTAGTCATCATAACTCCTTTGATGGAATGGTAAGGGAGTTATCGGCCTGGCGGCGAGGAAGTTGATAATTTTTTGACGATGGGATTCTCAGATACTGCAGATAGCAAAAAGGCGCTTTTAGGGCGCCTTTCCACATTGGTGGGTCGTGCAGGATGGTATTGCCCTTCGGGCTCGACGCAAGCGACGCGCAAAATCAAAAGCGATTTTGTCGAACCTGCTGCAGGCTCGAACCCTGCCCGAATCGCAGATAGCAAAAAGGCGCCTTTAGGGCGCCTTTCTACATTGGTGGGTCGTGCAGGATTCGAACCTGCGACCAATTGATTAAAAGTCAACTGCTCTACCAACTGAGCTAACGACCCGATGGTGGGTGATGACGGGCTCGAACCGCCGACCCCCTCCGTGTAAAGGAGGTGCTCTACCAACTGAGCTAATCACCCAAACTTCGGTACTGCTAATTTCATAAGAGGAGATGGTGGGTGATGACGGGCTCGAACCGCCGACCCCCTCCGTGTAAAGGAGATGCTCTACCAACTGAGCTAATCACCCATCTCTAAATCTCTTACTTCACATTCCGGGTCACTCTAAAGAGTGGTGGGTGATGACGGGCTCGAACCGCCGACCCCCTCCGTGTAAAGGAGATGCTCTACCAACTGAGCTAATCACCCCCGGTTTGTGGAGTCGCATTATAGGGACAGTTGAAAATGAGTCAACGCATTTTCTAAAGTTTTTATTCGTTCGTCTTAAAATTAAACGATGCGATCAAGAAACAGGCATTGGCGTTTGATTTATCATCAAATTCTCTGCTTTACCGCTATCTACAGGCATCAACATTGAGGAATTAGCGCACAGTGATAGAATGTTGCCTGTTAATTTTCCCTGGCAATTGCCGCTTTGCCGGCAAATATGTGTAACTAAGGCCGTTTAATGAAAATCAAAACTCGCTTTGCGCCAAGCCCAACAGGCTATCTGCACGTTGGCGGTGCCCGTACTGCTCTCTACTCCTGGCTGTTTGCTCGTCATAACAAAGGCGAGTTCGTGCTGCGTATAGAAGACACCGACCTCGAGCGTTCAACCCCGGAAGCCATCGAAGCGATTATGGACGGGATGAACTGGCTGAGCCTGCAGTGGGATGAGGGCCCGTACTATCAGACCAAGCGTTTTGATCGTTACAACCAGGCCATCGACGAAATGCTTGCTGCGGGCACGGCGTATAAGTGCTATTGCTCTAAAGAGCGCCTTGAGGCATTGCGTGAAGAGCAAATGGCCAATAACGAGAAACCTCGTTATGACGGTCGCTGCCGCCATAGCCATGAGCATCATGCTGATGACGAACCGTGCGTTGTGCGTTTCGCCAACCCGCAGGAAGGTTCCGTCATCTTTGATGATCAGATCCGTGGCCCGATCGAATTCAGTAACCAGGAACTGGACGACCTGATCATTCGCCGTACCGATGGTTCCCCAACTTACAACTTCTGCGTAGTGGTGGACGACTGGGATATGGAGATCACCCACGTGATCCGTGGTGAAGACCATATCAACAACACGCCGCGCCAGATCAACATCCTGAAGGCGCTGAACGCGCCGGTTCCGCTTTATGCCCACGTTTCTATGATCAACGGCGACGACGGTAAAAAACTGTCCAAGCGTCACGGGGCGGTGAGCGTGATGCAGTACCGCGACGACGGCTATCTGCCGGAAGCGCTGCTCAATTATCTGGTGCGTCTGGGCTGGTCCCACGGTGACCAGGAAATCTTCTCTCGCGAAGAGATGATTGAGATGTTCAGCCTGAACGCGGTAAGCAAGTCTGCCAGCGCCTTCAATACTGAAAAGCTGCAGTGGCTGAACCACCATTACATCAATACGCTGGAGCCAGAGTACGTGGCAACGCACCTGCAATGGCACATCGAGCAGGAAAATATTGATACCCGTAACGGCCCGCAGCTGTCTGAGCTGGTGAAACTGCTGGGCGAACGCTGTAAAACCCTGAAAGAGATGGCGCAGACCTGCCGCTACTTCTACGAAGATTTCAGCGAGTTTGATGCCGATGCGGCGAAGAAACACCTGCGTCCGGTAGCGCGTCAGCCGCTGGAAGTGGTGCGAGACAAGCTGGCAGCGCTGAGCGACTGGACTGCAGAAAACGTTCATCACGCTATACAGGCTACTGCTGATGAGCTGGAAGTTGGGATGGGGAAAGTGGGGATGCCGCTGCGTGTCGCCGTGACCGGGGCTGGTCAGTCTCCTGGCCTTGATGTCACCGTGCATGCCATTGGCAAACAGCGCTCCGTGGCGCGCATTAATAAAGCGCTCGATTTCATCAGCGAGCGTGAAGCTCAGCAGTAAACATCGCAAATGTAGATGCAAAAAGCCGGTGCTCAGTCACCGGCTTTTTTATTTACTTATTCTTTTGAATTCCGAGTCGCTTGAGCAAACCTTCGCTGCCTTCACTCTCAAGGATCTCGGTCATTTTATGCTGTTCTTCTTCGGATAAGGTACGCAGGGTGTTTAGCATCAGCTGTTCCAGCGGCGTTCGAAGGACGCTATAAGATGCCACTCTCTCACTCATTTTGCTGGTGTTGGAGAGAAACGTTTTCACCGGCTCGGAGATATAAACAAATCTTGCTTTACCACCCGGTACGCCTCGTTTTTTACTGGTTTCCCAGTTATGTT
This sequence comes from Cedecea sp. AS113, assembly GCF_037152415.1. Taxonomy (NCBI): domain Bacteria; kingdom Pseudomonadati; phylum Pseudomonadota; class Gammaproteobacteria; order Enterobacterales; family Enterobacteriaceae; genus Cedecea; species Cedecea sp. AS113. The sequence goes on along the minus strand of NZ_JBBCMI010000007.1, from coordinate 3,968 downwards.
TTAGTACCCATTTATTAATTGTCTGGCGGGTGTAACCCGTCATCTCCGCCAGTTCATCGGCGGTCATTTTTTCCTTGAACATCAGTAATCCTTTATTTTTCCTGACGCCGACAGGACAATAGCCGGGCAATTATTCGTTATCGCTGATCCCCAACCGCGCAAGTAAACCGGCAATCCCGTCCCGCAGCAGCATGGCAGACATCTTTTTCTGTTCGCTGTCGGACATTTGCTGCACTGAGTTGAGCAGTAGATTTTCCAGGGTGGCGTCCGTTGTGCTGTAGCGGGCTGTATTTTCCGTCACTCGTCGGGTGCTATTGATAAATTCCCTGACCTGCTCATCTATATGGATAAGCCTCGCTTTTCCTCCCTGAACGCCGGGTTTAGGTGAGGTCTCCCAATTTTCTTTACGCACCCACTTATTGATGGTCTGGCGGCTGTAGCCGGTGATCACGGCCAGTTCTTCTGGTGTCATTCTTTCCTTGAGCACAGTGATTCCTTTTCATTGCGACCGAAACGGCTTTATTAGTGGTTCATTTTATTGAACTGACTAACGCGAAACTGTGACAGAATTAACTACAACGGGATGATATGCAACCGAGAATTGCCGAAGGCGATGGCTTTTTAGGCGATTGATCGCGGAAGAACAAATTGCCGTTGACACGCTATGTGGGGTTTCATATTATGCCGCCCGTCAACACGACAAGGTCTTTACGGTTTGGGGCTATAGCTCAGCTGGGAGAGCGCTTGCATGGCATGCAAGAGGTCAGCGGTTCGATCCCGCTTAGCTCCACCAAATCTTCACCAGCAGATTTGGTACCGTAAAATCAGCACCTGTCAGTGGGGCTATAGCTCAGCTGGGAGAGCGCTTGCATGGCATGCAAGAGGTCAGCGGTTCGATCCCGCTTAGCTCCACCAAAATTTGAACCCTCGCTTCGGCGGGGGTTTTTGTTTTTCAGACTCCAACACACCTGCTTTTGGCTACCCTCGGTAAAAAAACCTCAACTTATGTCCGCTTGTTCTATTATTTCTGCTGTAGGGTAAGTTCTGCTTTTGTGCAGGCCTGAAACTTGATTCGCTCAATAAATAAACGTAACCTTGCCAGCGAAAAACCCTTTTTAAGCAATCACATAAAATTAACACCAGGGCCTATGATTATTTACAAGATGATAAAAAAAATAGCGGTTTCCCTGGCGCTGTGTTTACTTCTCATTCCCTTTTCTCGTTATATTTCACCGACAACCGTTGTTGATGGACATAAAACCTACCTCGCCTATCTGCCGCTCAGCTTTATAATGGCAATGATTATTATTTATGGCCGGTCTGCGATTATTCCGCTCACGCTAGGGTCGCTGGTTGTTTACAGCTGGCTGCTTGATTTAGCCGTTGTGCCGCTGGTTGCTTTTATTTTCTGTCTGCTATTCCCCTTATTGATTGCCAGTTTAATTACCCGCCACTACGTGGGCCGTCGCTGGCGTTTTGGGCTGCCCAATAAAGGCATGGGGCAGCGTATTTTTTGGCTTGGTTTTGTCGCCCCGTTTACCATCAAACTGCTGATGTACCTCACAGGCAATGTGATTGAGTACCCACCAGAACTGGCGCCATTCTTTGGTGGCGGTTCCGTTATCTACATGATTGTTGATGTGCTGAACCTTGTCGTGGCCTCGCTAATCTTTACAACGCTTTTCTATTACCCGCTGCGTATGCTGTTGAACCCGCATTTTGCGGTCGGTTTCTGGCGGCGCTGTGTCCGGCACTACAGGCAGGATAAAAACCGTTTCTATACGCCGATTTGGCTGGTTGTCTGGATGGCGTATTTGCTGCTGATGTGTTCGCCGTGGCATAGTGAACTGATTGCCGGCTATCTGGTTCCGCTAGTCTTTGTGCTGCTTACCCTGGGGATCCGTCGCCTTGGTGCGAGGCCTGTTTCTCTGTTGTGGGGGATTTCGGCATGGGTATTATTGAGTTACAACACGGGTTTTTTGCAGGGCGTAAATACGCAATATGCTCTTTCCTTTATTCTGTCAGTCTTTATCTCCTTTACCGTATGTCTGTTGTATATGGCCACTTCATACCATAAAAATGAATGGATGAAGCGTGTTTATCATCTCCAGGCGCAGACCGATCCATTAACGCAATTACCTAATTTACGCGCGCTTGAAGAACATATTCAGACCTTTCAAACCGGTGCACTTTGCTGCCTGAGAATGGCGAACTTTGAGTTTCTTAGCCGACATTACGGCATGATGATGCGTGTTTACTGCAAGAAAACCATTGCCAGAGAATTACAACCCTGGCTGCTGGAAGGGGAAAAAATATTTCAGCTGCCGGGCAGTGAGCTGCTTCTGTTTTTACGGGAAGGCGAAACAGAAGCCCGGCTTACCTATTTTGTTGAACACCTGAATAATAAGAAAATCCCCTGGCACAATGTTACCCTTGAAATTGAATATGGGGCTTCCTGGGGCATTGTGGATTCACCGAAAGAGCTGCAGCGCATGCTCGGGCAATTAAGCTATCTGGCTGAAAAAGCCAGCGACACGCAGCGCGTACTTGGCCTTGATGCCAGGCTGCAGGCGGTCTCCGGGCAAACAACCGAGCGAGTGCTGCTGCTGCAAAAGATTAAGCAGGCAATAGACGAAGAAGCCTTTCAGCTCTACGCGCAGCCCATTGTCGACTGCGAAGGGAAGGGCTATCACGAAATCCTCAGCCGCCTGGTGATTGATGGGCAGCACATCACCCCGGATAAATTTATTCCGATTGTTGCCGAATTTAACCTCAGCACCCGTTTTGACATGATGGTGATGAAGATGCTGCTGACCTGGCTTGCAAAGCACCCAGGCAACGTGCAGCAGACGCGCTTTTCGGTCAATCTGATGCCGCTCACGCTAATGCAAAAAGAGATTGCCCAGCAGATTATTGCCCAGTTTGACGTTTACAAGGTGCCGACCAGCGCGGTCGTCATTGAAGTGACGGAAGAGCAGGCATTTTCAAACTCAGAAACCTCTAACCAAAATATTGCCCTGCTGCGTGAGAAAGGTTTTAAGATTGCTATTGATGACTTTGGAACAGGCTACGCTAACTATGAGCGCCTGAAGAAGCTGCAGGCGGATATCATTAAGATAGATGGTTGCTTTGTCCGCGATATCACCGGCGATGTGATGGATAAGCTTATCGTGAAGTCCATTTGCGAACTGGCGGCGGCCAGAGAGCTCAGCGTCGTCGCAGAGTATGTCGAAACGGAAGAGCAGCGCGACATCCTGCTGCAGCTTGGCGTCCAATACCTGCAGGGGTATCTGGTGGGGAGACCCAAGCCTTTGCAGCAGCTTAAGCACTGACGCTCTCCTTTGCACCCTAAAAAGGAATCACCGTGAGCACGTCGCTGATTAGCCATATTCGTCTGCCGATGGTAAAAACACTGCGCATCACCCATGTGTGCTTTCTGTCGCTCTTTTTGCTGATCACCTTTCTTTTCTGGCAGCAGGGGGCGCTGTTCAACCACGGCTATCGCACCAGCCAGCTTAGCCACCTCGAAAGCGTGATCGCCAGGCTTGAAAGCAAATCTGAATATCAGATGGACAACCTGCGCTATCTCCGCCGCATGTTCATTGAAACGCTGAATGAGCCGCAGTTCACGCCGATCTCGCAGCTGGCTTCCCGGGCCAGCAATAAAGAGACGCTGTCGCCGCTGCATATCCAGAGCCTGCCGATCCCCGATAGCGTGCAACCTTTTAAAAACAAGCCGAAAGAAGAAAGGGAAAAACTCACGCAGCGGGAATATCAGGCCCTGCGCGACATTCAGGATCTCTTTCCGCTGGCAGGCGGGAGCAACCGTCTCTCTTCGAACATTTATTACATGTCGCGGGTAATGACTCCAACTTATTGATAGTGTTTTATGTTCAGATAATGCCCGATGACTTTATCATGCAGCTCCACCGATTTTGAGAACGACAGCGACTTCCGTCCCAGCCGTG